>NZ_JBTSEG010000021.1:0-48915 GCF_054605375.1 Sulfuriferula sp.
GCAAGAAATGGACAATGCCGATTCAGAACTGGAAGGCCGCGTTAAATCGGTTCACGATCATGTTCGATGAGCGCATGCCGCAGCTTTAAACGATTTCCCGTTTACACAAAATCGCGGATACCCCCAACTATGCGTACGCTTCCTATGAATATATAGGGCCAGTACGCTTAGTTTGAGGATACCCCCGGCTGTCCTCCTGGGCGAGACCTTCTTGGTTTGACTGTGTAGTGTGTCATCACCCGAAACGCCTGAATGCAACCCCATAGCCACCTCAAGGAAGTCTACTGTCCGTGCTGACGCACTGTCCCAGTAGTGGGAACCTTGAGCAACCTATGGGCCGTCTTCAGCTGGCCTCCTGCCTGAAGGTCTCCCCCTCCAGGCCCCTCCTGGTCGTCTTCTAGTAGCACCTCCGTTCAGGCTTTAAACCTTGTGGGGGTTTCCCTCCCTGTCCGTGAGTCTGTAATCACCACTGAGCCACCTCAGTGCCGCTTTAAGTACCCCCACCGCACTGCCCACCCTACCACCACCAACCATAAAGGAAACACCATGTTTCAACCTATCCGATCTGCACTATTCATCCAGAAACCAGTACCGCAGGAGGTCTCCTATGAGGTCTCCCAAGAGATTCACCATGAGCCCGACCACGGGATGACCTCATGGGATATCCCGGCTGTTCGAATTGCAGCCCTGAATGCTGAAGAAGGAGCCTTCTAATGGACATCCGATTATATGGAAGCCTTGATGGCGCTATCGCTGCCAACCAGTCCGATCAGTGTGACTTTCCAGGCTGCAACAAAGCCCGCATTGGTATCTCGAAATACTGTGCAACCCACCGCAACACTAATGCCCGTCTTGGTCACCCCACTGCCCGGAAGGTCTTAGCGAAAGAGTACGCCTTCGAGCGTATGCAGGTCTCTGAACTCATAGCAGAGAACAGAGGACATTCTGGGGTCTCCAATGCGATCCGCTGGATACAGACCTGGATGGACGCCGCAATCACTGGGCAGACCACCACCAGCATTCACGGGAAGATTATCGGAGCCTCGGAGCTGCGCCGCCTTGCTGACCACGGGGTAACCGCTGAGGACATCCTGGTTGAGTCTGCTTCATTCTGGGTATACATGCAGAGGAACAAGCATAAGTGGCTTAATCAGGAGTCGGAGCGTATCGCCATGTCTATGGCTGTCCTGTCACTGGCACCCCGTGAACACCGCAACAAGCCCAAGCCTGATGGCACCATGACGAACACCCGCGTGATGTTCCCTGCTGAAGCACGTAGACGCCTGGGAGATCGTCTTCGGTCTCACCTCCTGCCCCTGTACTCAAACCTGCTATCCACAATCAACAGTCACAAGGATGCAGTAGTCACAGTACGGGAACAGATGGCTGCACCTTTGAGCTTCCCTGTTCGGCTGTAGTGAGCGCCTGCGGCTGGCCTCCCACTCGTACCACCATCACCAGGTAGTTCGTACCGAACAGTGCAACAGCAATCCTGCCAAGCACAACACCCTTTAAGGAATACAAAACCATGATCGCAAACACACAGCATACCGGCGACCAACAAGCCGCTATTGAGTCCCCAGCAGTTGGAGGCGTCACTTCCCGCATTGTCGGTGAAGTAACAAAGTCATCCAGCCTGAGTGGCTCCCCAGTCTCTGGAGACCTACTGGCAACAGCTCGTAACAATGCAGGCAGCCCTACAGCTCAACGCCTGCCCACTACCACCATTGAATTAGAGCCAGGCAATCCAGGAAGCCGCACCTCACTGGCTACCGCTGAACTTCTGGGCATGGTTACACGCAATGCAGCCGGTGAATATGTAGCTGTTGGGAAGTCTCTTGCAGGTGAACCAGAAGCAGCTCAGGGAGTCCCCGGTACCGAACAGGAGGAAGGGCAGGAGCCTCAAGGCCCTGAGCTGTTCTCTGAGTCAGAGGAAGAATCCTTCAATGCTTCGCTGTCCGACATTCCCCAGCCCTTGTATGACCAGGCTGTAATCAGTGCAGCAATGCAGGCGGCAACCACTGGAGACATTGGGGATTTCTCAGCAAAGCTTGCAGCTGATGCTGGCTTGGATGTTGCACAGGTACGGGCAGTGCAGGAGTCGGGGACGGCCATGTTCCAGGCTCAGGCAGATAAGGCCATATCGGGACTAGGGGTTGACCCCCGGGAGCTGTACGACTGGGCACGCAGCAAGCACCCCGACCAGCTACAGGCGGCTGTCCGTAACCAGGTCACCGCACGAGACCTGAGCGGCTATCGTGAGCTTGCCAAGCAGTACCTTGACCACACTGCACCTGATGGGGACACCCTCAAGGCTCATGGTTATGAGACCCGCCAGACACCACCAACCCATGACAACCCAAAGGGAGCCGACCTGGTGTTCGTTCACGGCACCTGGATGGAAGCCAAGACGGCTGCACGTATCGGCCTTATCTGACCCTAACCCAGTAGTTCAACGCCCTGGCGTGCTCGTAAGAACATGAACAACATCAACCAATCAAGGAAAAACCAAATGACCAACTTAGTAGGCGCTTCAGTAAACGCAGCAGGAACCCTCATCGCCACAGCCAAAGCTCTCGGAAGTGGGAGTCTTGACCTGACCAACCCGAACAACGATGCCCACACGGTCATCACTGTAGGTTCCATGCAGCTGACCATAAAGGGGGCTATTGCTGAAGGTCTTCTCCAGCGTAACTCCTCGGGAGTTCTCGTTGAGCTGAACCCGTCCCAGCAAGCCACCCGTGTAGATGCTTAACCCACCAACCTATAGAGAAAACCACATGAACACTACCGACCAGTGCGAGAGCACGAATGACAGCCCCACCACAGCCGCTTCTAACTACTTCGTGATGGATACAGGCGCTACCATGTCCATTCAAGCAGCCGTAACGATGGGGCTTATCTACCGTGGAACAGCACCTGGAACCATCTTCACAAACAACCGGGAGATGCCTGCTGATGCAGCCGTGGCCGCTGGGATTATCGGAGCTGATGCAGCCGCGTACATTGCCTCATTGCCTGGAACCAATGTCCCCGCCCCACATACAAGGGAAGACAGGGGCTATGAGCCGGAGCAGGGAGAGGAAACCATAAGCCCGTCTGAGGCGTCTATCGCAGCCCTGGGGGCGTTCTTCCTGGCACCCACTGAGCAGGGCAAGGCGGCTGCTATGGAGGCCCTGGAGGCTCATTTAAAGGCTGCTGTATGACCGACAACCATAAGCGCCTGGGGTGGTGGGTCAATCAGTTGAACTGTGCCCTGGAGGACTTCATGGAAGCCCCCAGCGATAGCCGGAAAGCTGGCTTGATGCAGCGGTGTGAGGAGTACCGGGAAGCGGCAAGGGTGGGACAGATTGAGCTACCGACTATGACAAGGCGGCAGGGGTAGTGTCAATGCCTAGCGCAAACAAGACAGGCTTTCGAGGTGTGACCCGCAGGGATGACAGGGGAACCACCAACCCATTCCGGGCATGTATCAAGGTACGGGGGCTGACCGCCTGGCTGGGTAGCTTCCCTACGGCTGAGCTGGCCCATGCGGCATACATCGTAGCCAGGAAAAGGCTGTACACCGAAGGAAGCGGAAGCAGAACATTGAGGAGCAAACAGAAGTAGAACATTAAGGCAAGTCTAGGGGTCATCCTGGGCTTGCCTTTTTTTGCTGTTCTTGTGGTGGGGTAAATAGGTGGGGTAATCACACCAAGATTTACTTGCAAGCTATTGAATATTAAGGATTTATGTTGACTGGCGGAGAGGGCGGGATTCGAACCCGCGTTAGGATATTATCCTAAACACGCTTTCCAGGCGTGCGACTTAAACCGCTCATCCACCTCTCCGGAATGTCATTCAACCCCAGAAAGGCCGCAAGAATACCGGAGAAGGCATTTAACAGCAAGGTGTTTATTGTCCGGCAACGCTCCTTCATAAGAAAAATGGTATGATTAGCGGCTGTTAATATTGCTCTAAACAAGGCGTTTTGCATGGCGTATGCCGAACTTTCATTACTGGAACAGCTTGCTACCAACAGTTCACCCTATCATGACCCGCTGTTGCGACTGAATTGGGATGCGCTGGACACCAAGGCATACTGGCTACCACCTACAGCCATTTCTCTGTTTGGAACACGCGAATATGAAGAGCTGGCTGAAAACACACGCATTCGTTTGTCACAATACGAATTTACCGGTTTTATTCAGGCTGGTTTATGGCTTGAAGCCATTTTTGTCGAACGTTTGTCCCGCAACCTGAAGCACACCCAGTCAGCCCAGGAACTTGCTTATTACCTGCATGAAATACGTGAAGAATCCGGACATAGCCTGATGTTTCTTAAACTGATGGAAAAAAGCGGATTGCGGTTACCGGGTGTTTGGCGCAACCGTCCTCACACGGCTGATTTTCTTGGCCGTCATGCGCCGATCAATACCACGTTATTCTGGCTGGCTGTGACCATCGGCGAAGAAGTGCCGGATAAACTCAACCGTTACGTTCGTGCACATGGAAGCGATTGCGTAGATCCCTTGATTCGCCAGATGTGTACCTTGCATGTGATTGATGAAGCACGCCATATCGCTCACGCACGCAGTGCGCTGGAACGAAGCTTGGTGCGCACCTCAACCTTGCACAAAAAATTGCTGACACCAGTAATCAATGTGCTGGTCCGCCAGTTCGTGACAACCTTTTATTTGCCGCAGTCCGATGTTTATGAACTGGCGGGCTTGAATCCGGGGCATCAGTGGCGTGAGATTGCTCGGCGCAATCCCGCACGGCGCGAGTTCATCCAGTCTTGCCTGAATCCAAGTTTGAATCTGCTACGCGGACATGGTTTTACAGTTAAAGATCCAGTTCTTTAAACGCCGGCTAATCCAGCAAAATTTCCTTTACCTTATTGAACAAAGCCGCGCGGGCCTGCTCTGGTGCCTTGTTCAAGGCACCCGTCCACAACGGGAACAAGGTGGTTTCCTCACGTTGTTCGTGTTTGGATAAATACCCGGCGAGTATGGCCAGCAAAGGCCCCACGCTCGCACTGCTTGCGTCATCCTCTTCAAAGCTCGCTTCGATCATGACCGACTGATTCAGGATTTCGTTGTGCTCCTGCATCATCGCAGCACTCGGATCGAAACCCTGCGCATTTGGCGGAGTACGGATTGCTCGCACCAGCATGTCATGTTCCACCTGCAGGTGTTTGCGTAGCCCTTCGGTAAAAGCGCGCATCAGTTCGTGTGCGATTTCCAGCCGGCCGCTGTCGGTGAGATGAATGACCTGGGAAAACATCGCATCCAGCCGCTTGTGGTCACGCTTAAGTATGTCCAGCACGTCTACTGGCGGCACGTCCTCTGCCCGATGAATCACGGTGCGCCAGCGAGAATCCGGCTCCTCACTCACGTCCCAGCGCAGGTTGTTGCGTAGCTGCAAATTGAGACTATGCAGGATAATCGCCGGGTCTTCAGCAAACAGGAAGGTGACTGTTTCACCGCGTGCCATATCCTTGATTTCATAGAAAACCGAAGTTTGCAGCTGGCTGGAAGCGTGGCCGGTCAAGTCACAAAAATGAGTATCAGCAGTCATGGCAATTAAAATCCGAACATATGATCCAGGCAAAATGCTTGCTCGCCAGACAATGTGCCGTGATATCCGAACAGACGACAGGTCAAATCCCGAATAATGATGTAGGCACCCTGCCCCGCCTGTTGACGATGATTCGCATCAAACATTTCCGAATAACGCCAATGCAGAGAGCCGCTGCAGGGTATGGCAATTTTGCGTTGCGTAATTTCTTTACCATCGCTATTGAACAAACTTAGCGTGGTATCGGAATGTGCGTGCCAGGACGTAGAAGCCGGGTAAATCAAATGACACATAGTATCCAGAGGCGCATCCCCCAGCCGCAAAAACAGGCGTGTACTGAGTCCCGGAGGAGCGCCAGCGTATGACTGCGGCTCATTTTTGTAGGTAAGAACGGTATTGAAAACATGTGCACCAAAGCTGGTTTCTGCAATGTGACCGCTGCGGCTGTGGGTGTAGCGAAACAAACCATGCAGCCAGCCATCGGCACTACCGCCGTGACTGAAATCATAAACCAGTTCGATATGCCCGGAGCCGCTGGGTAGATGGGCACCCTGCTCAATCAACCATGCATTGATATCAAGCTCGACACTATCGTTACGCTGCAAACAACCAAAATCATGTCGAGCGACCTCTTCTCCGGTAGCGTCATACACTATCGCAGCAATCGGCAAATCCTGCTGCGCGGTGGACATCGGTGTCGGCTGTACCACACTACGCCATAACGCTTCGGGCAAAATCGGTGCGGGCAGGATATAACCCTTGCCCATATATGCCGCCATGGCAGGAATATCTGGATCAACAGCGAGATCGTTACGTTCCACATTGACATGAGCCATACGGCTACGCCCGTTTTTGACATGTATTTCGTAGCGTGGCCGCACGAAATGACGCCCTGCCTGTACCTCCAGTTGCTGCGGCCAGCGTGCTGCAGGAAATAGCGACGCCACATCAAGTGGATAGCAGGCAAACGCTGGAATTACCTCATCCACATAACGAACGTGATCCGAACCCATGAGATTGAGACCCACTGCATTGGCCGGAATGGGTACAGGATGGCTGTTTTGTATCCACATCACCACACGCTCGTTGTCGCGTGGCGCCGGTAGCCCGGCAAATAAATCAGAAGGCCAGGCATTGGCATCATGCGTGCAGGACAGCACTGTTTCATCGTCACCAAAGGTATCCAGGGCATACTTGACCACATCGTGGCGGGCCACGCCCAACACGTGCATGAATAGCGACCCGGTGAATTCGCCAAGATTGAAACGGCGACGCACTTCGCGGCTATCAATAATCAGGCTGGCACCGGGTACAGCAATCGTATCCTGCCATTCGGCCAACACACCACCTTCACCATCAAATAACCGAAACCACACTGTGGGCGGCTTGGCAGCACCAAGACCCGACCAGTAATCACAGGTCACAATACGCGTATGCTGCCCTTCGGCGTCGCGCAAAAATCCAAAATTGGTGGCAAAGTTGAGCGGGTCCAGATAGCGCTGGCAATTGGTAAGCATGGCATCGGGCAGACGCATGTCATCCAGGCTCATGACTACCATGCCGGCAGGTACCAGGTGGCGGATATGATCCATCAGGCGTGCGGCGTCGAAAGCGGTAACCAGCACCACCCGTGCATCACAGTTCGGCAATTCTGTGACGCGCTTCGCAGGCATACCCAGCAAGGTTTTGCCGATATCCTCCAGACGCTGCACGTACACCGCCCGGATATCGAGTTCGGCCAGCGCATAAAATTCGCAAAAACTTTCCGCCATACCTAACGGGTCATACACAGCAACGCCGCCCAGCCCACGCAATTTTTCGAGTAAGGTGGCGGCAAGCGGTACGCTAAGGGGATGACCCAAAGCCTTGAAAAAGCTGTTGCCGCCTTTGGCATTGCTAAAGGTTTCAATTTTTAACGCCATCTAGTTCAATCCCATGCTTTGCTTGAGTAAGCTGGCGACCCGACTGGTTTCATCCAGTGGCGGGGAATGCCAGTCGCTTAATTCACCAGTAAAGGGCCGCGTATAACCACGTGACTGTAATTCGCGGTGAAATTGTTCAAATTTGTTATTGCCACCGGTCAATCCTTCTATGAACACCGGTTTGCCTGTATAGCATGCTTCTGATGCCATGTTGACCGAATCAGCAGTAACCACAAGATAATCGGCCAATGCCAGATAACCCAGATAGGGATTATCGCCTGTGCCGTCCCAGATCACCGAGGCCACGTTTGACAAGCGACGTTGCAACACGGCCACAACTTCAGGATCTGTGCGGCGTGAGGGTGTCACCACGATGGCTGCCCCGTGATTGGCCGCTGCATGGATCAGTTTATCGGCGAGCGTGTGCGCAACGGCCGTATCAATACGCACGCTGCGATTGGTACCCCCCACCAGCACACCGACCAATGGTCTTGCCAGATGTGCCAATCGTGGCGCAAATTGTTCTGATGCGCGCAGCAAACGCGCCGCTGTCACGCTATTGACCGCCCCCAGCGTCTCGATCACATTGGCGCCTTTGCAGCGATCGTGCAAAGGCGCAACGACCCAATCGAAATGGCGCAATGCTACTTGCGGATTCTGGATGCGTACATTGAATGTACGGCCACCGCTTGCACGCTTGATCGCAATGGATAACGCCACGGTCAGACGCCCCGTTCCGATTACGACATCGGGCCATGGAGGTGCCAGAGAATCACTGTCCGATCCAAGAGAATGCAACGATTTGATCCACAACTGTGCCGGTAAATATTTCCAGGGTGCCACCGGCATCACTGTTTTTTTAATTACTTCAATGCCCAGCGCATGAGCAAGACCGAATGACTGGTTGTCCATTCCGATAATGCCATTGGAAAGTACCCAGCAAGTTTTATTTGTCATGCGCGCTAATAGCCAGAAGAAGCCTTGCCAGCAAACAGGTTTTTAAAAAACGCCGAAATACCATGCCGTTTTTGCTCGCGACGCTTGACCTTCTCATTGATCACCCAATTCAATTGGATCGCACGGCGTGCTCCTACAAAAGGCTTGTGACCATGCCATGAATTATCGCTGCGGCGGAAGGCCAGCAAGGTACCGATACTGGGATCGACCTCGGCTACGTAATCTTCAAGATCGGTACCAGAGCGCAACAACCGCAGACGCCCTCCCGATTCATGCCAGTCCTCGTTGAAATAAATCAGCATGGTAATGATTTTGGTTCGGCTATCCGTGTGGATACGCCCGTCGGTTTCGTCGGTATGACCACGCACGGTAATGATGGTCGGACGGCCAGTTAAATCCAGGCCGAATTTCTGCTCGACGGCGCGACGAAAAGTCTCGCCTTCCAGTTCCATCAGCAACTCACGGAATGCACCGCCGAACTGCAATGTCTCCGAAGGGAAACTACCCGGTTTGGCAATATTCGGGAAATCGCGGGATATGGCCGCCAGCATTTCCTGGCGTAAAAAACCCGGCAGAATCAGGTACTCAAAAGGTGTTTTCTCCAGGGTTGCCGCATTGAATTTTTCCAAATCCAGCATGGAAAGCGTGGTATGGAGCGGAGCCGCCCGGGGATTTCCTTGCACAGAAAGTGTGTTCATTTCAGACACTCTTTATCGAAAAATTGCTGCAAGTCTAGCGGCTTTCAGCATCGGCATAAAGCCATCTACGGCCTTGCCCCAGCTTATTTAGATAAAATAAATTGTTTCCTGCTATTGAATTTTTCCGTTTTACCCACCATGTGGGCTTGAGTTAAACACGGAGCACAACGATATGCAGCAGGAAAATCAGACTCAATCCGAACAAAACCCCGATAAAACCGGTGCTGAACAAACCTCAGAGACAATGCCCAGCCTGGAAGAACTGCTTAAACAATCCGAATTGCTGGCCCAAGAACACCATGATGCCTGGTTACGTGCCAAGGCCGAAAGCGAAAATATCCGCAAACGCGCTCAGCACGACGTCGCCAACGCGCACAAATACGCCATCGATGGCTTTGCAGCCGAACTGCTGGCCGTAAAAGACAGCCTGGAAGCCGCACTGTCCAATGAGGTGCCCAGCATAGAAAACTTGAAAAGCGGGGTGGAACTTACCCTTAAACAACTCAACGCCGCTTTCGACAAATACAATCTTACCGAAATCCATCCTGTGGGTGAAAAATTCGACCCGCACAAGCACCAGGCCATCAGCATGGTAGAAGCCGATTCCGAGTCAAATACTGTCGTTACGGTTTTGCAAAAGGGCTACCAGTTGCATGATCGTATCGTACGTCCGGCTCTGGTTACTGTCTCCAAAACAAAAAACAGCTGAATCAGCGCTTGAAATTATCGCTAACCACCCTATTTAATACAACAACATTAACGTCTTAACGAAGGAATTGAATCATGGGAAAAATCATTGGCATTGACTTGGGCACAACCAACTCCTGTGTGTCCGTTATGGAAAACGGCACGCCCAAGGTCATCGAAAACGCCGAAGGAGCACGCACCACGCCGTCTATCGTAGCCTACGCCGAAGACGGGGAAATCCTGGTGGGCGCTGCCGCCAAACGCCAAGCTGTGACCAACCCTAAAAACACGCTGTATGCAGTCAAGCGCCTGATTGGACGGCGCTTCGAAGAAAAAGAAGTGCAAAAAGACATCAACCTGATGCCCTATTCCATCGTCAAGGCCGACAACGGCGACGCCTGGGTGGAAGTGCGCGGCAAGAAAATGTCAGCGCCTGAAGTCTCCGCACAAGTTCTGCTGAAAATGAAAAAAACCGCCGAAGATTATCTCGGCGAGCCCGTCACCGAAGCGGTCATTACGGTACCGGCCTACTTCAACGACAGCCAGCGCCAGGCGACCAAGGATGCCGGCCGCATTGCCGGCCTGGATGTGAAGCGCATTATCAATGAACCCACCGCAGCCGCACTGGCCTTTGGCTTGGACAAAAAAGAAGGCGACCGCAAAATCGCAGTGTATGATCTGGGCGGCGGCACTTTCGACATTTCCATCATCGATATCGCCGAGATCGACGGCGAGCATCAGTTCGAAGTACTGTCCACCAACGGCGACACTTTCCTCGGCGGTGAGGATTTCGATCAACGCGTGATCGACTACCTGGCTGATGAGTTCAAGAAAGAACAGGGCATTGACTTGCGCAACGACATGCTTGCCCTGCAACGTCTGAAGGAAGCTGCGGAGAAGGCCAAAATCGAATTGTCTTCCGCACAGCAAACCGAAGTAAACCTGCCCTATATCACAGCAGATGCTTCCGGACCCAAGCATTTGGCCGTGAAGATCACCCGCGCCAAATTCGAAAGTCTGGTGGAAGAACTGATCCAGCGCACCATGGCACCCTGCAAAATGGCTATCAAGGATGCCGGTGTCAGCGTATCCGACATCGGTGACGTAATCCTGGTAGGTGGCATGACCCGCATGCCTAAAGTACAGGAAATGGTGAAAGAATTTTTTGGCAAGGAACCGCGCCGTGATGTGAACCCGGACGAAGCGGTTGCCGTCGGTGCAGCCATTCAGGGCGGTGTATTGCAAGGCGAAGTGAAGGACGTGCTGTTGCTCGACGTTACCCCGCTATCACTGGGTATCGAAACCATGGGTGGCGTCATGACCAAACTGATCCAGAAGAACACCACCGTGCCGACCAAAGCCAGCCAGGTATTTTCGACCGCTGAAGACAATCAGAATGCGGTGACCATCCACGTACTGCAGGGCGAGCGTGAAATCGCTTCCGGAAACAAGAGTCTGGGACAGTTCAATCTGTCGGATATCCCGCCTGCCCCGCGTGGCATGCCCCAGATCGAAGTCACCTTTGATATCGACGCCAACGGCATCCTGCATGTTTCGGCCAAGGACAAGGCAACCGGCAAGGAAAACAAGATCAAGATTCAAGCCAGTTCGGGTTTGTCCGAAGCTGAAATTCAGAAAATGGTGAAAGATGCCGAAGCCCATGCCGAAGAAGATCATAAGACACGCGAGTTGATTGACACCCGCAATCAATGTGACAACCTGATCCATTCGGTGAAGAAATCGCTGGGCGAGCACGGTGACAAAATCGACGCTGACGAAAAGGCCAAAATCGAAACCGCCATCACTGAAGCTGAAGAAGCACTCAAAGGCAACGACAAGGAAACAATCGAAGCCAAAACCAAAGCCTTGGGTGAAACTTCGCACAAACTGACCGAACAGATGTATGCCAAGGAGCAAGCGGAAGCGGGTTCTGCAGGCGGCCCGCAAACTGCTACGGGTGGTGCAAAAACGGATGACGACGTGGTGGATGCCGAGTTTGAAGAAATCAAAGACAACAAATAATTCCTAACCCCGGCATGGAGGGCACGGAGATCACAGTTTATCTGTGGAGCACTCTGTGCCCTTCGTGTGTTAGCAGCGGCTGAAAAACATGTCAAAACGAGATTATTACGAAGTACTCGGTGTCAATCGGGACGCCAGCGATGAAGAAATTAAAAAAGCTTATCGCAAGCTTGCTATGAAACATCATCCGGACCGCAATCCGGATAACCCCAAAGCAGAGGAACATTTCAAGGAAGCCAAGGAAGCATACGAAATCCTGTGCGACGCGCAAAAACGCGCAGCTTACGATCAATACGGGCATGCCGGGGTCGAACATGGCGCCGGTATGGGCGGCGGGTTTGGTGGCGCAGGGGGCGGGTTTGCCGATGCCTTTGGCGATATTTTCGGCGATATATTCGGCGGCGGACGAGCGCGCTCAAATGTCTATCGTGGCGCCGACTTGCAATACAATCTTGAGATATCACTCGAAGAAGCGGCGCGCGGCACCGAAACCAAAATCCGCATCCCCACCCAGGAAGAATGCGAAACCTGCCATGGCACCGGTGCCAAACCAGGCACTCAGCCTACGACATGCGCGACCTGTGGCGGGCATGGGCAGGTACGTATGCAGCAGGGGTTTTTTTCCATCCAGCAAACCTGTCCGAAGTGTCATGGTAGTGGCAAAATTGTTGCCAGCCCATGCGTCGACTGTCATGGTGTGGGGCGGGTCAAGCAGCATAAAACGCTCTCTGTACGCATACCTGCGGGCGTAGATGAAGGTGATCGCATCCGCTTGTCAAATGAGGGTGAAGCCGGGGTCAATGGTGGACCGACAGGTGATTTGTACGTCGTTATCCACCTCAAGGCACATTCCGTATTTCAGCGTGATCACAACGATCTGCATTGCGAGATGCCGATCAGCTTCAGTACCGCCGCACTGGGAGGCGAGATCGAAATTCCGACCCTGGATGGCCATGCCAAGATCAAGATTCCGCCAGAAACCCAGACCGGCAAGGTTTTTCGTTTGCGCGGCAAGGGTATCCAGGGCGTCCGGACCCATGCACCCGGGGATTTGCTCTGCCATGTACAGATCGAAACCCCGGTGAGTCTGACCGAACGCCAGAAAGAACTATTGCGGGAGTTGGAAGCCTTGAATCAGGAAGACGGCGCGCGTCACAACCCCAAAGCCAATTCGTTCATGGATAAGGTCAAAGCGTTCTTTGGTTGAGCGCGATGCGGCTCAGGATGGTGTTAAGCCGCGTAGCCGCTTGAGTTGACCAAGTCCGTAGTGAATGTAGACCAATCCGGTATATACCGGCGACAGTAGATTGATCACCGGTATGTAATGCAGCAAGGCCAGCAACAGGCCCAATAAATAAAGCTGCGCCCCGGATTGCTCCAGAATCAGCTGAAACTCTTCGCGACTCGCATGCTCAGCCAGCGCATCATAGCGAAACAGACGCTGATTCAGATAAGCCGTCAGGAGCAGCGAAAACAGGGCGCCCAGCCCTGCCAGCAACCAGAAGGGCAGCGACAGCAGCCACAGACCGCAAAATACGCCTATCGCAATCAGGGCATTCCATACGCTCCCTGCAAACGTGCCGCCGTGACGCTGTTCCAGATCAGGATAATCCTGACTGGCAACATGGCGCACCATCATTGGCATGACCATGACAGCCGCAATAAACAGTGCCGTGGTGAGTGCCAGGGGCATGATCAGCAGTATCAGCAATACCACGGTCATGCCGTTGGCCAGCCAGACAAAATCGTGTTGACTCAGGAACGCTTGCGCCGGTTGCAACCAGTGGCCGAGCAAGATGATCCAGTTATCCCAGAAAAACCATGCCAATACGCCCCACAGCACCAATGACAGCACCATGGGCCACAGAACAATAGCGAGCATTTTCGGATGCAGCAGGCTGCGCGTCGCATCCATTAGCGCGCGGGCAATACCGCCGATCACGCCGCCGCCTTGAACAAGCGGAAAAAGTTGTGGCTGGTCATTTCGCCCACCTCTTCGATTGAAATTCCGCGTAAACGGGCAATTTCCTCGGCAACATGGCACACAAAAGCGGGCTCATTGGTTTTGCCTCGATGCGGCACGGGTGCCAGATAGGGTGAATCCGTTTCAATCAGCATCTGCTCCAGCGGTATGGTTTGTGCCACCTGTTTCAAGGCCAGCGCATTCTTGAATGTGACGATGCCGGAAAACGAAATATAAAACCCCATTGCGATCGCCGCTTGTGCGACTTCCAGGCTCTCGGTAAAGCAATGCATCACGCCGCCAGTTTCTGCTGCACCCTCCTCCGCCATGATGCGCAAGGTATCTTCTGCGGCGGCACGGGTATGAATGATGAGTGGCTTGCCGGCCTGCCTGGCAGCACGAATATGGGTACGAAAACGTTCGCGTTGCCAGTCCAGATCGCCGGTAAGACGAAAATAATCCAGCCCGGTTTCACCTATGGCAACAATTCTCGGATGTGCTGCCAGTTCGACCAGTCGTATCACGCTCGGCTCTTCGATATTTTCATGATCAGGATGCACCCCGACCGAGGCATACACGTTTGCGTGGTTTTCAGCAAACGTCAGTACCTGCGGGAAATCTTCCAGATTCACGCTGACACACAATGCATGACTGACACCTGCATCCTGCATGCGCGCCAATATGGCTGACTGCTGTTCAGCCAATCCAGGGAAATTGATATGACAATGCGAGTCAATAAACATGACGCCGATCCAAAAAAAGCAGGCTGCCACAGCAGCCTGAAGGGATAAGTGAGTAAAAAGGTTTACATAGTATGAGTCTGGCGAACTGACTTGAGTGAACCGCCGAGCAAACCTTCAACCTTGTTGCGAGCAGCGACACCGCTATCATTCTTGTCGAATTGCACGCCGATACCTTGTGTCTTACCTCCATGTGCGCTGGGTGGCGTAATCCATACCACTTTACCGGCGACCGGAATTTTATTCGGGTCTTCCATCAGCGTCAGCAGCATGAATACCTCATCGCCCAATTTATATTGCTTGGTGGTCGGAATAAAAATCCCTCCACCTTTGAGGAATGGCATATAGGCTGCAAACAAGGCGGTTTTTTCCTTGATGCTCAAAGACAGTACACCGGGACGGGCGACAGCAGTTTTATCTGCGGCATTGCTCATGTTTGCTCCATTCAGTCGAACAAGCCTGCGTATTCAAGCAGCAAATCTTCCAGTACCATCTGGACGGCAAGTGGATGCTGAACGCTGGCGCGCGCCGCTTGCAGGCGGCGTTGAAAATCAAGCATTTTTAGTAAGTTAGCACGCTCGGCCATGCCTCGCAATTCCTGTTCAAAATCGACCTGATAATATACGCGTCCCGTCAGATGCAAACTCACCAGATCGTGCAGCCATTGCTGCAGCCAATGCACCATATCAGGCAACGGCTGTTTGGCATGTTGCTCAGCGCCGCGAAGGGCGTCAGCAGCATTCATTCTGGACAATCCGTTCAAGAATCCGCGTCTTCGTTCCTGATAATCTGCGTCTGCGAGCGTGCTGGCCAATAGGGGCGCCCCACCAGCCTGAGCCAGGCTGGCATTAGCCTCGCGTATGCCCTGCTGCGCCAGCCAGGACTGTGCAACATCGGCATTGGGTAGTGTAAAGCGAATCTGGTGGCATCGGCTCAGGATTGTCGGCAGCAGACGGCTCGACTGGTGGCTGACCAGAATCAACAAGATATTCGGAGGTGGTTCTTCCAGCGTTTTCAAAAGCGCATTGGCCGCTGCCACATTCATTGCTTCTGCTGGATGAATCAGTGCAACGCGCAAACCACCACGATGCGCGCTCAATTGAACAAACTGGGTCAATTCGCGCACCTGAGCGACGCTGATCTTTTGCCCCGCCAGCGGACTTTTGCGCTCGGCAGGATCATCATGCAATTCATTTTCGTCCAGCATCGCAGGCTGCAGCTTTATAAAATCGGGGTGGCTGCCCTGCCGCTGCCAATGGCAGGATGGACACACGCCACAGGCTGCTTGCCCATCCGCTTGCGGGTTTTCGCATAACACCAGTTCAGCCAGCTGTTCTGCCAGCGCCAGTTTTCCTATCCCAGCACGCCCGTGAAACAGCAATGAATGCGGTAGCTTGCCGCGCAGATGCAACAAGCGTTGCCAGACGACTTCATTCCATGGATGCAAAATCATGATTTAAATCGCTGCAATGATCGGTTCCAGGTCGGCACGAATATCTTCCAGACTGCGGTTGGTACCGATTATCCGGAATCGGGCAGGATATTGTTCTGCACGATGTAAATACATGGCTCGTACACGCTCAAAAAAATCCTGCTGCTCCTGTTCGAATCGATCAAGACTGGCATTTGCTGCCAGCCGCCTGGCGGCTATCGCCACCTCCACATCAAATAGCAGTGTCAAATCTGGTTGCAAACCTTCCTGGACCCAATCTTCCAGAATATGCAATCTTGATTCTGCAATACCACGACCGCCACACTGATAGGCAAAACTGGCATCCGTAAATCGATCCGAAATCACATAGGCAGCGCGGCTCAGTGCGGGCAGAATTACCCGATGCAGATGTTCCCGGCGTGCTGCAAACATCAATAATGCTTCGGTTTCCACATGCATGGGCTCAGCCAGCAATATTTCGCGCAGCTTTTCGCCCAGCGGTGTTCCACCTGGTTCTCGTGTCACCACCACCTCAACACCACGTGTGCGCAGCTTGTCGGCCAGCCAGGTCAGGTGGCTGGTTTTCCCAGCACCGTCAATTCCCTCTAATGTGATAAAAGGCATGGTTAGTGTCCGTTTTTTTGGTAGCGCATCACTGCGCGATTATGCTCTTCCAGATTGTCTGAAAAATAGTGGCTGCCATCGCCTTTGGAAACAAAATACAAAGCCTGACTGAGTGCCGGATGCAGCGCTGCATGAATCGAATCAAGACCAGGCATGGCGATCGGGGAAGGCGGCAAACCTGCGCGCGTGTAGGTGTTATACGGCGTGTCAGCCAGCAGATCCCGTTTATGCAGATTGCCATCAAAAGCGCTACCCATCCCGTAAATCACACTGGGATCCGTTTGCAGACGCATACCCTTGCGTAACCGGTTGATAAACGCTGCCGCAATTAATGGGCGTTCGCTCGCCAGACCGGTTTCTTTTTCAATAATGGATGCCATCGTCAACGCCTGGTATGCGTTGCTGTAGGGCAAACCTGGCTGGCGCGCCGCCCATTCTTTGGCAAGATGCATTTGCATCGTGGCATAAGCACGCCGCAGAATGGAAATATCGCTATTGCCCGGATCAATATAATACTTGGCCGGGAAAAATAGCCCTTCGGCACGCGCCTCGGGAATATTCAGGGTAGTCAAAATCTGTGCTTCGGTCATCTTTGCTGTGTCATGGCGTATAGCCGGATGGATATTGAGCGCCACGCGCATCTGCTGGAAAGTCCAGCCTTCAATAAAAACAATCTCGCGCAGACTGACTTCACCGAGAATCAGCTTTCTGAGCAATTCATATGGTGTAGTTGGGCGTGACAATGTGTAGTGGCCTGCCTTGATACGCGCAGCATCTCCCGATAGCCTTGCCAGCAATTTAAATTTCCAGGCATCTTCGATCACGCCGGCCTGGCGCAACTGCTCGGCAACTGCAGGCAGGCTACTCCCCGGCATCAGCGTAAATTCGGCCGGCAGGGATTTCAGTGGAAGCGGCGTGCGCGCGTACCAGAACAACGCGCCACCCATTACCAACAAGGCGATCAGCAATACAACTATCAAGCGTTTAATCAAAGTCTGCTTCCAGTAAAGTCCGTATCAGCTGCGTGGCAGGATGCATCTGCCAAGACTGATGTGCCAGCGTACGGATTTGCCAGACACCGATCACGCTATTGCACAACATCAGCGCGTCTGCAGCGTACAAATCCTTAAGTTCAAATTCATCTATCCCTGTTTTCAAGCCTAACTCCGGCCCGGACGCAAGAATGCGTTCTCGCGTCGCGCCACATACCCCGCAGGCAGACAGATTAGGGGTGAGCAAGGCATTGCCGCGCACAATAAACAAATTACTCATCGTGCCGCCAACGACCTTACCCCCAATATCCAGCAGAATACCTTCCGCAATTTCCGGGCCATCCCATTCACTGCGTGCCAGCACGTTCTCCAGGCGATTAAGATGTTTGACGCCGGCCAGTGCGGGCTGCCGCCCAAGTCGTAAATCGCACACGCGGGCAATAATGCCACGTTCGGTGTGGCTGCGAGGATAAATTGGTATCGGGCTGCTGATCGTGATTGTACGTGACTCGACCAAATTCGCGGCAACGGCGTAGCCGCGTAGTCCGCTTCCTCGCGTCACGATGATTTTGACGACACAATCCGGCATATCACTGGCGATGCAAGCCAGATCCGTTTCCAGGATTGCTTGCTTGGGTGCAGATAAATTCAGCCGTGCACAATCCGTGACAATTTTCGCATATTGATCTGCCCATGCCTTGGGTTTACCACCGCGCAATAATAGCGTCCGGAAGATACCGTCGCCATAAGCCAGTCCACGATCCCGCGCATCCAGCAAGCCGGTTTCTATGCCGTTTACCAAAATCATCCGGCCAACCCCAGTGCCCGTAGCAAACCTTTGGCTTTGGCACGCGTTTCATCGAGCTCGGTCGCCGGGTCGGAGTCCGCCACAATACCTGCGCCTGCAGAGAAACTAATATGCTCGCCTGAGACCATGATGGTACGAATCAGAATATTCAAGTCCATATCCCCATCCCGGTTCAGATAACCCATGCTGCCGGTATACGCATAGCGTGGCGTGGCTTCGAGCTCGCGGATGATTTGCATGGTGCGCACCTTGGGGCATCCGGTGATCGTGCCTCCCGGAAACAGGGCACGGATCACCTGCACTGGCGTAATCCCTGCTCGCAGCTTGCCCACCACCGTTGATTCAATATGATGGACATAGGTATAACTGGCGACCGCCATTAATTCGGCTACCCGTACACTGCCCGGCACACATACCCGTCCCAGATCATTGCGTTCAAGATCTACCAGCATCACATGTTCAGCCCGTTCTTTGGGGTGGGCGACCAGTTCCGCGCAAGTTTGTGCATCCTTCTCGTGCTCGCTGTGGCGTGGATGCGTACCGGCAATGGGCCTGGTATGCACCATGCCTGCCTGTACCTGCACCAGGCGCTCGGGAGAAGAGCTGACAATGGCATGTTCATGAGTAAGGCGCGCCAATCCGGAAAAGGGGGCCGGGTTGCTGCGACGTAGCGTCTGGTACAGCGCCGGCGCAGGCGATTTACTTTGTACCCGGCCATGCCAGCGACGCGATAAATTAACCTGGAATACATCCCCGGCACGGATGTAACGCTGGATTTGCTTCACTTCTTCAAGAAAATCCTGTTCCGGGGTTTCGTGCAAATCACCAAGCGTAATGGGTATGTCACCGGCAGGCATCAGGCCGGCCAGATCATGCTGCAGTGTATCCAGAAGGTTCGCATACTCCGTTTCAGAAAATAACCAGGTTTCACCGCTGCGGCGGTTTACCATGACAGCTGCCGGTATCTGGATGATCGCAGCCAACGGGAAATCGGCGTCGACTGGACGGGAAGGTACCGTAGGCTCCAATCCCTCCAATAGCTCATAGCCCAGATAGAGAAACCAGCCACCACGGAATGGCAGGTGCCCAGTGGCCGGATCCGCCACACAACATGCTGCTCGCCATGCAGCATCCAGTTGATCCAGACACTGTTGGGCTTCACCGTTTTTGAATAACAGCGTTTGCTGCGGAAATGCCAGCAGAATATCCCAACCGTCACCAGACACCGTTTCCAGCAGCGCTGGATAGCGCTGTGGATCGGCTTGATGAAGGCTGAGTAGATCGATACTGCGAGGTAGGTAAAGTACGGGCACGGAAAGGGTAGCGCCGTGATAGAGCGCCCGGATTATATTTTGCGGAACACCAGCGTGCCGTTGGTGCCACCGAAACCAAACGAGTTCGACAACGCCACGTCAATTTTCATCTGTCGTGCGGTGTTCGGCACGTAGTCCAGATCGCAAGCTTCGTCCTGATCAAAAATATTGATGGTAGGCGGTGCAACCTGTTCATGCACGCTCAGCGCAGAAAATACAGCCTCTACCCCGCCCGCTGCACCCAGCAGATGCCCGGTCATGGATTTGGTTGAGCTGATTGCGGTTTTGTAAGCATGATCGCCCAAGGCGCGCTTTACAGCCATGGTTTCGGCCAAGTCACCCAGCGGCGTGGACGTGCCGTGAGCATTGATATAATCTACTTGGTCGGCATTCAAACCTGCGTTTTTCAGTGCATTGCGCATGCAGCGTGCTGCGCCCTCGCCATTTTCTACCGGCGCAGTCATATGGTAGGCATCGCCACTCATGCCGAAGCCAGCTACTTCTGCATAGATTTTTGCGCCGCGCGCCTTGGCGTGTTCGTATTCTTCCAACACCAAAATACCTGCACCCTCCCCCATGACGAAGCCGTCACGTCCCTTGTCCCAAGGGCGACTTGAGGTGGCCGGATCATCGTTACGCGTGGACAAGGCACGTGCGGCTGCGAATCCTCCCATACCCAGGGGGCTGATCGCCGATTCCGCCCCGCCCGCGACCATCACATCTGCATCCCCATATTCGATCATGCGGGCAGAATCGCCGATACAGTGGGTGGCCGTGGTACACGCGGTAACCATCGCCAGATTAGGGCCTTTGAATCCATACATGATGGACAGGTTGCCCGCGATCATATTGATAATCGAGGCCGGGATAAAAAAAGGTGAAATCTTGCGGGGGCCGCCCGCAAGATAAGTATTATGTGTTTCCTCGATCAGCGGCAAACCGCCAATCCCGGAGCCGATGTTGACGCCAATACGCTCGGCGTTTTCCTCGGTAACCTCCAGCCCTGCATCTTTCACCGCTTCGATCGCGGCGACCATGCCATACTGGATGAAGACATCCATGCGGCGGGCGTCTTTGGGATTAAGATATTGGCCCACATCGAAATTTTTTACGTCCCCGGCAATCTGGCAGGCAAACAGCGCAGGGTCGAAGCGGGTAATACGGGTGATACCGGATATACCCGCGAGGATATTGCCCCAGGATTCCTGAAGGCCTATGCCGACCGGGGACACAATCCCCAGACCGGTAATCACTACTCTACGCTTGGACAATAACGACTCCGCGAGACTCTGGTAAATTATTTGGCGAGATGGCTATTGATGTAATCAATGGCCAATTTGACGGTGGTGATTTTTTCAGCTTCTTCGTCAGGAATTTCACACTCGAATTCTTCTTCAAGCGCCATGACCAATTCAACTGTATCGAGCGAATCTGCACCCAAATCATCGACAAAGGAAGATTCGGTTTTAACATCCGCTTCATTTACGCCCAGTTGTTCTGCGACGATTTTCTTGACACGCTGTTCGATATTGTCCATCTAGATACTCCCAAGTATTAAACAAAAAGCGCTGGCATTCTAACAAACTTGCCAGCATTACCCAAATTGGAACGGTACCGCACAGGCCATTGGGCCATTGCTGAAACCGTTCACTCCATGTACATACCGCCATTCACATGCAGGTTGGCACCCGTTATGTATCCTGCCGCCCCGGAAGCCAAGAAACCCACTGCATGCGCAATATCCGCCACCTGCCCCAAACGTCCGAGGGGGATGTGCGTCAGCAACGCATCGCGCTGTGCTTCCGGCAGGGCACGCGTCATATCCGTATCGATAAAGCCGGGGGATACGCAGTTAACTGTGATGTTACGACTACCCACTTCACGCGCCAAGGATTTGGAAAATCCGACCAACCCTGCCTTGGTTGCCGAATAGTTGGTTTGTCCCGCATTGCCCATGGCGCCAACTACCGAGGCAATATTGATGATACGACCATAACGGGCTTTCATCATGGCACGAAGTACCGCCCGCGACAGCCTGAATACCGACCCGAGGTTGGTTGCAATCACATCATCCCATTCCTCATCTTTCATCCGCATAAGCAGATTATCGCGGGTGATGCCTGCATTATTGACCAGAATGGCAATTTCACCGAAGCGTTGCTGAATCTGTTCCAGCGCTGAATTAATGCTCTCGGCATCGGTCACTTGCAGCACCACCCCCGCACCTTGCAGTGCGGACTGCTGCAAGTAATCGCTGATCGCCTGAGCTCCCGTTTCGCTGGTTGCTGTGCCGACAACAATCGCCCCTTGTTTGCCCAACTCCAGTGCGATGGCTTTACCTATACCCCGGCTTGCGCCAGTAACTAATGCAATTTTTCCCTGAGCCATGGTTTCTCCTATCCAGCCAATACGGATTTGATCTCGTTGATCGCATCCACGCTGGTCAGCGCGTAAACCTGAATACTATTGTCAATGCGTTTACTGAGACCGGCCAGTACTTTTCCAGGTCCGCACTCAACGCTATGAGTTACGCCCTGAGCGGCCATAGCGCATATGGTTTCTACCCAACGTACCGGATTATAAAGCTGGCGAGCCAATGCGCTACGAATCTGTGCCGGATCACTATAAGCCATTACATCTGCGTTGTGCAGGACAGATATGCGCGGAGAGTGGATAGTCACGGATTCAAGGTACGCAGCAAGTTGCACTGCAGCCGGGCGCATCAACGCGCAGTGCGAAGGTACCGAAACCGGCAGCAACAAGGCGCGCTTGGCGCCTTTTTCCTTCGCCAGCACCATGCCTCGCTCAACAGCGGCCTTATTGCCGGCAATGACCACTTGCCCAGGCGAATTGAAGTTAACCGGTTCCAGCACCTCAGCTTGTGCCGCTTCTGTGCACACGCCTCGCACTACCTCGTCGTCCAGTCCGAGGATGGCCGCCATGGCCCCCACGCCTTCCGCAACCGCGCTCTGCATGGCTTCAGCTCGTAACCGCACCAGCGGCAGGGCATCCGCGAACGACAACGCGCCAGCCGCCACCAATGCGGAATATTCGCCCAGGCTATGCCCGGCCATGACTTCCGGCGACAACCCACCTTGATCTAGCCAGGCACGATAAGTAGCTACCCCGGCAGCAAGCATCACCGGTTGGGTATTCACAGTCATGCCCAACTGCCCGGCGGTACCGGAGTTGACCATTTGCCAGATATCCACACCCAATATATCCGCAGCTTCTGCAAATGTTTCGCGCACGATAGGCAGGCTGTCAAAGCCTTGCATCATACCTACCGACTGGGATCCCTGACCAGGAAAAACAAATGATAATTTCATCTATAAATCAAATAACTGAATTGATTAGCTAAGACCATTTAACAAGAACAGAACCCCAGGTAAAACCACCACCAAAAGCCTCCATCAGGACAATTTCACCCGCCTGGATGCGGCCGTCACGTACCGCCGTATCCAGAGCCAGCGGGATGGAAGCCGCGGAAGTATTGCCGTGGCGATCTACCGTAACGACAACGTTATCCATACTCATACCGAGTTTTTTGGCGGTCGCCTGGATAATCCGGATATTGGCCTGATGCGGCACCAGCCAGTTTACGTCAGATTTTTGCAATTGATTGGCAGCCAGTGTTTCATCCACAATGGCATCAAGTGTATTCACCGCCATTTTGAACACTGCATTGCCCTGCATTTGCATAGTCGGCCGTGCATCAGTAGGCCCGCTCGAGACACCGCCATTTACGTGTAGCAGATCTTTGTAGCGGCCATCGGCATGCAGGTGGCTGGAAATAATGCCGGGGGTTTCGCTGGCCTCAAGGATAACCGCCCCCGCACCATCTCCCCACAGTATGCAATTCCCGCGGTCGTTCCAATCGGTAATCCGTGACAGCGTCTCAGCCCCGATGACCAGGGCACGCCGTGCCTGACCCGCGCGGATAAAATTGTCGGCGATCGACAATGCGTAAACGAAGCCGCTGCAAACCGCTTGCACATCGAACGCAGCGCTGCCATTGCTCATGCCCAGTTTGTTTTGTACCAGGCAGGCCGTGCTGGGGAAAATCAGATCAGGCGTTGTTGTCGCAACAATGACAAGATCGATTTCTGCAACGTCAATTGCGGCTGCGGTCATTGCATTACGTGCTGCGGCAAACGCCAGGTCGCTGGTTGTTTCATGATCAGCGGCAATATGACGTTCGTGAATTCCGGTGCGTTCCACAATCCATTGGTCTGAAGTATCCACCATTTTTTCCAGATCAGCATTGGTGAGGATACGTTCCGGCAGATAGCTGCCGGTACCCGAGATTCTGGAATACATTTAAGCGACATCCTTATGCAGCGAGGCCATTTGTTGAGTAATGCGGCTTAACACGCCACTCCGTACTTCGCGCGCTGCCTGTTCAATCGCATGTTCAAACGCATAACGATCCGCGCCACCATGACTCTTGATCACAATGCCGCGCAAACCAAGCAGGGTGGCGCCATTATAACGACGTGGATCGACCCGTCTTTTAAACGCGTTCAGTACCGGCAAAGCGATAAATCCGGCCATCCGCGTAAACATGTTGCGTTTGAATTCTTCGCGCAGCATGGTGGCAATCATTTTTGCCAGTCCTTCGGAGCTCTTGAGGGCAATATTTCCAACAAAGCCATCACACACCACGACGTCGGTTGTGCCTTTGAAAATATCGTTTCCTTCCACGTTACCGTAAAAATTCAAACCACTACTGCGCAACAAATCCGCGGCCTGCTTGACGATGCCGTTGCCCTTGATCTCTTCCTCGCCCACATTGAGCAGACCCACGCTGGGCATATTACGTTGCTCAAGTGCCGATACCAGCATGGCGCCCATAATGCCGAACTGCAACAAATGTTCAGCAGTACAATCCACATTGGCACCCATATCCAGTACGTAAGTATGGCCTTTAACCGTGGGCATTTCGGCTGCAATTGCCGGGCGTTCAATACCAGGCAGCATTTTCAGGACAAAGCGCGCGGTAGCCATGAGCGCCCCGGTATTACCGGCGGACACGCAGGCGTTTGCCTCGCCACTCTTGACGAGGTCGATCGCGACACGCATGGAGGAATCTTTTTTTGTACGCATGGCAAGAGCCGGTGACTCATCCATGGCGATCACTTCCGTCGCCGGGTGAATTCGCAGACGTGAGCTCGTTTTGCCACGCCGCATACGCAACTCGGCCTCGACAACATCCGGCAGGCCCACCAGAACAATATTCAGTTCCGGGTCACGCGCAAGGCACTTCAATGCGGCGGGGATAGTGACATGTGGGCCATGGTCACCCCCCATGGCATCAATGGCCACGGTAACATCTCTCATGATTCGGGAATTGCGTCCAAACGTTGCACCATTGAATGCGCTGATATTGACATCAACAGGTAAGCCGACTCGCACGTCGTGACGCAAGTAAATTGCACAGAGCGGGTTCTGCGGAGCTTATTCGTCCTTGGTGCGCACCACTTTGCGTCCACGATAAAAGCCATTAGGGCTAATGTGATGACGCAAATGGACTTCACCCGTGGTTGGCTCTACAGCCAACGGCGGATTGGTCAGAAAGTCGTGCGAACGATGCATGCCACGCTTGGATGGGGATTTCTTATTCTGCTGAACTGCCATTTTAGTACTCCAATCAGGATTTCAGTTTTTGATGCTGTTTCAACGTTGCCAGCACGGCAAAGGGGTTGGGCTGACTCGCCTGCTGCGTTGTTCTGTCAGTTGGACAAATTTCAGCTCGATGAATCGGAGCCGCTGGAAGCGACAATAAAAGCTCATCCTCCAGCCATGCAAACCAATCGAACTGGCTATCTGCAAGCACGGCATCCTCCAGGCCATCAGCCTGGCGATCCCACAAATCCAGCTCCGCAACATTGCGCGCAATATATACAAGACTATTCGTTGCCAAATCCCAACCAAAATCCTGCATACAACGCTGACACTGCAATTGCAACTGGCCGCCTGCTTCCAGCCTCATGAATGCCCGGCCCGACTTTTCCAGCCCGGTTGCGATTCGATAATGAATTTCACCGGTGCTATCTGTCAGGGATTTGCATAGGCGTGTAAAATCACGCACCGCTATGACGCTTTCCAACTTCCTGGAGTCTTGCGCAAACGCAAGACAGTCAATGTGCGCCTGTTCCGACATAAGGCGCGCATGATATAATTTTCGTCTTGTGTTGTCAAAATAAGGCTTCGCCGCGTGATCAAGAAAATCCTCATAGCCAATCGAGGCGAAATTGCTGTTCGTATCGTGCGAGCATGCTCAGAACTGAACATTATTTCAGTGGCTATTTATACAGACGCGGACCGCCATGCACTGCATGTCAAAAAAGCCGACAAAGCCTACAATATAGGCTCTGATCCCGTACAGGGCTACCTGAATGCGCATAATATAGTCAACCTCGCTGTAGCGAGTGGCTGTGATGCGTTGCATCCAGGCTACGGCTTCCTGTCCGAGAATCCGGTCATTGCCGAAATTTGTGCGCGTCGTGGAATCAAGTTTATCGGTCCCAAGCCGGAGGTAATCCGCATGATGGGCGACAAGATTGAAGCGCGCAAAGCCATGATCAAGGCTGGCATTCCGGTCATACCCGGTAGCGATCACAACCTGGAAAATGTGGAAGAAGCGCGCACATTGGCAAATGGCATCGGCTACCCGGTAATGCTGAAGGCAACCAATGGCGGTGGCGGCCGCGGTATTCGTCGCTGCGATTCCGAAGCCGAACTGCTGAAAAATTATGATCGCGTCGTCTCCGAAGCGGGCAAGGCGTTTGGGAAACCGGAAGTCTTCCTGGAAAAATGTGTGGTTAATCCAAAGCACATCGAAGTCCAGATCATGGCAGATGCGCATGGCAATACCATCCACCTGTTCGAGCGCGACTGCTCCATTCAGCGCCGCAATCAGAAGTTAATCGAAATTGCGCCCTCGCCGCAGCTTACCGAGGCGCAGCGCCAATATATCGGCAAGCTGGCAGTGCGGGCCGCACGAGCAGTCGGTTATACCAATGCAGGGACAGTCGAGTTTCTGCTTGATTCAGACAATCAATTCTATTTCATGGAAATGAATACCAGATTACAGGTAGAACACACCATTACTGAAACAATTACCGGTGTGGATATCGTACAGGAGCAAATTCGCATCGCTGCCGGACTCCCTCTCCAATACAAGCAGGAGGATGTGCATTACCGCGGTTTTGCCATGGAATTCCGAATTAATGCAGAAGACCCGAAAAATGGCTTCCTGCCCAGTTTTGGTCGTATCACCCGTTATTACGCGCCTGGCGGCCCTGGTGTACGTACCGACGCCGCCATGTATAGCGGTTACGTCATTCCCCCTTACTATGACTCCATGTGCGCCAAACTCACGGTTTGGAATTTGAACTGGGAAAGCGTAATGGAACGTGGTCGCCGCGCTCTCAACGATACCGTCGTTTATGGCGTTAAAACCACCATTCCTTATTATCTTGAAATCCTGAAAAATCCGGATTTCCGTAGCGGCCACTTTAATACATCATTCGTGGATACCCATCCCGAGCTGATAAACTATGCGGTACGTCAGCCGCCCGAAATGATTGCGGCAGCCATATCGGCTGCCATTGCTGCCCATAACGGATTGTAATTCGTTCAACCAACAAGACTGCACCGAACAATGCCAAAAGTATTCATTTCCGACCTCGTCCTGCGTGACGGCCCCCAATCCCTCATTGCCACCCGCATGCGCACCGAGCATATGCTGCCGATTTGTGCCAAGCTCGACAGCGTCGGCTTCTGGTCGCTGGAAGCCTGGGGCGGTGCCACCTTTGACACTTGTGTACGCTTTCTGAGGGAAGATCCGTGGGAACGCCTCAAAAAGCTGCGTAAAGCCTTGCCCAACACCCCCATACAGATGTTGCTGCGTGGGCAGAATCTGCTTGGCTATCGGCACTATGCCGACGACGTGGTGCGCGCCTTTGTACAAAAATCGGCCGACAATGGCGTAGACGTATTTCGCATATTCGATGCGATGAATGACCTGCGCAATATGCGTGTTTCAGTTGAAGCCGTGAAAAAGGCAGGTAAACACGCTGAAGGCGCGATTTCCTACACCACCAGCCCGGTACACAACATCCCGCACTTTGTCGAACTGGCGAAAGGTCTTGCCGAGATTGGCTGCGATACGATCGCCATCAAGGATATGGCTGGTTTATTGACGCCTACCGCCGCCTTCGATCTGGTCACCGCCGTGCGCGCCGCAACCGGCCTGCCAGTGCATACTCACAGCCATGCCACTTCCGGCTTGGCCAGCATGGCCCATCTGAAAGCTGTCGAAGCCGGCGCAACCATCATCGACACCTGCATATCAGCTTTTTCCGAAGGCGCCAGCCACCCTACCACCGAAAGCATGGTGGCCGCGCTTGCCGGTACCGAATATGATACGGGGCTGAACCTCGCCCTGCTGGAAGAAATTGCCGCTTATTTCCGTGAAATACGCAAACACTACTGGCAGTTCGAAAGCGCTTTCACGGGCGTGGATCCACGTGTATTAATCAGCCAGGTACCGGGCGGGATGATTTCCAACCTGTCCAACCAGCTTAAGGAGCAAGGCTCGCTGGATCGCATGGATGAAGTACTCATGGAAATCCCGCGCGTGCGCGAAGACCTGGGGTACCCTCCGCTGGTGACGCCAACTTCCCAGATAGTGGGTAGTCAGGCAGTTATCAATATCCTCACGGGTGGGCGCTACAAAACCATCACCAACGAAGTAAAGTCCTACCTGCAAGGCCGATACGGACAGGCACCGGGCCACGTCAACGAGCAGGTACGCAGTCTCGCTATCGGCAATCAGGAAGTCATCACCTGCCGTCCAGCGGACATGATTCCTGACGAAATGGAAAAACTGCGCGGCGAAATCGAAGACTTGTCGAGGTCCGAGGAAGATGCGCTGACGTATGCAATGTTCCCCGACCTTGGCCGTACCTTCTTGCAAGAACGCAATGCCGGCACACTGGCAGCCGAAACTTTGCTGCCTGTAGAAGCCAAAAATGCGACCGCCACCACGCATTCTGCCGCAGACGAATTCCGCATCACCCTGCACGGCGAAACCTATCACATCCGGCTAACCGGCACTGGTCACGCCGGGCAGGCAGAACGCCCTTATTATGTATCCGTTGATGGCGTGACCGAAGAAGTTCTGGTCGAGGTCTTGAATGAAATCGAAGTAGGCTCCAATAGCAACAGCTCGCCCAAATCTGACGCGGACAGCAGCCGCAAAACCGCCTCGGGCGGAGGCCGCCCACGTCCCAGCCATGTTGGTCATGTAACAACCGCCATGCCTGGCAATATCGTGGATGTGATGGTTTCTACCGGCCAGAAAGTCAAGGCAGGCGACCCGGTGCTGGTGATCGAGGCAATGAAGATGGAAAACGAAATCCAGGCTTCGATTTCCGGGACGGTGATCGCTCTATACGTGACCAAGGGTGATACCGTCACCCCTGATCAAGCATTACTTGAAATTCAACCGGAATAAGCTTGCTCGCCTTGTCTCCTTTACCGCTGGTACTGGCGTCCACTTCACCTTATCGGCGTGAATTGCTGTCGCATCTGCAGATACCATTTACGATAATTGCACCGGAGGTGGATGAGACGCCCTTACCCGATGAAACACCGGAAGCAACCGCATTGCGCCTGTCACAGCTCAAGGCAAGGGCAGCGCAACCAGCCTACCCCAATGCGCTGATTATTGGCTCGGATCAGGTTGCAACAGTCGATGGACTCCAGGTCGGCAAACCGGGCTCACACGAAAAAGCGGTTGAACAGCTCCAACTGATGAGCGGGAAATGCGTTGTTTTTCATTCCGCGCTCTCGCTCTACAACAGTGCCAGCGGCAGTATGCATTCGACATCGGTACCAACCACAGTCCGGTTCCGTCAACTGAGCGCTGCCCAGATTGAAGCTTATTTACGCAAGGATCAACCCTACAACTGTGCCGGTAGCGCCCGTATCGAAAGCCTCGGCATTGCGGTGATCGAGAAACTCACAAGCGAAGATCCCAATGCGTTGATCGGCCTGCCTTTGATTGCACTGGTAAAAATGCTGGCTACGGAGGGCATGGACGTTCTCACTTGGAAATCAGCCAAGCCTCCTTTATCGGATCACGAAGGCTGAACCGGCAAAGTCAGCGCCGGCATTTTATCGATAGGCTTCATCGGTGCTGCATTTTCCGGGTGACCAGCTTGCTGTTTTGCTTCCCAACGTCGCTTGATCGCCTCGCGCTGTTTTTCCGGAAGACGATGGAATTTCCGGTAGTTTTCACGCGCTTCTTTGCGCTCTTCACGACTCAGGGATGCCCAGGCTTTGATACGCTTTTGAAATCGCAAGCGCGCTTGAGGGGTCATTTTCGGGTACTGTTCTGCTACCGCAATCAGGCGGGAACGCTGCAATGCCGACATGGTGTCCCATTGCACCGCCAGTGGCGCAAGCACATGCTGCTGCGCGATAGTCAACTGGTGCCATTGCGGAGCGGAATGCTTACCTGCCGCAAAACAGACAGATGAGAACACCAGCAACAGCCCGAAAATTATTGCTGGGAAGGATTTTTTACCCATTGCACAAGGCTGTTATCAAGATAAGCGTGGACAGGCAAATCGTCCGTTAACAATGCCGCATCAATCTGGGAAATATCGTCGCTTTGCTGTTTCATCGAAATCTGCCATATTCCGGTGGTCAGCAACATGATCACCGCAAATAATATGGCGACACTCATCACCCGATGATGGGAAAACCAGGATGCGCGATGCAAAGCATTGCCGGACAGGCCAAAACTTCCCGTACGACGCTGCTGCGCATGGACCAGTGCACGCTCGCGTGACTGACGCAAACGCAAAACCACCTCGGGACGAAGATTGTTGGCGTCCTCTTCCACGAAATGTATTAATTTTTTCGAGAACTCTTCTTCATTCATAATGTTATTTCCTTGCCCTCCAGGTATTTGGAAAGCGCATGAATTGCCCGAGAACAATGTGTTTTCACACTCCCCTCGGAACAACCCATGATCGAGGCAGTCTCGGCAGTGTCCATTTCCTCCCAATAACGCAGCAGAAAGGCTTCTCGTTGACGTGCCGGCAATTTTTCCAGCGCCTCCTGAATAATAACCAGCCTCTGGGCTGTATTCACCTGATTGGCCGGGTCATCCGACTCGGCAGTGGGCTGGGAATACTCGACCGCATCCTCGTCTCCAGAATGATCATTCTGGCCCGGAATGACAAATGAAATTGCCGTAGTCCAGTAGTTACGTACCTTCTGGCGACGAAAATAATCCCTGATGGCATTTTGCAAAATACGCTGAAATAGCATCGGGTATTCTTCAGCAGGCCTGTCAATGTATTTTTCCGCCAGCTTGAACATGGCATCCTGAACAATATCCAGTGCTGCCTGCTCGTCGCGTACGGTAAATGCCGCGTGCCGATAGGCGCGGCGCTCAACCTCTGCGAGAAACCGGGACAGCTGTTCGGTCGTAGACACGGAGAATACTTTTAATCAGTCTTTATCCGAACCACCCGTAGACGGGCGCTCTTCAAAACGCTGCAATTGATCCAGCCTGAGTTCACCGGTATTACCATTGGCATGGCGCAATACCAGCCATTCGCCTGATGGGCGCGTTTGTATATCCAGGGGCAGGACAATCTCCTCAAATTGCTGACCATCTGCATCCAGATAGCAAAGCCATAATGGGATCCGTCGCAGCACGGCAAATTCAAGTCGCTCGTGCTGCGCACACGCGATCGGCTGGTAGGTATTGCCGGATATCAACGTAAAACACTACCTGACCAGGCCAGCGGATTCATACTCTTTCCCATTGCCACGCCAAAACGCTTGGCAAAGCGATTGGCAAAACCTTCCTGGGGCGTGAAATCCACAATATCCTTGGCTTTAATTATGTTACGTGCCACATAGTCAGTACTGCCAATCGCATCGGTCAAACCGAGTTCAATGCTTTTTTGCCCACTCCATACCAGACCGCTGAACATTTCAGGCGTTTCCTTCAACCGGTTACCACGCCCATCGCGCACCGCCTTGATGAATTGCTGATGGATTTCCTCCAGCATGGTCTTGGCGTAGGCAACTTGCTGAGGATTTTCAGGTGAGAACGGGTCAAGAAAGCCCTTGTTTTCACCAGCAGTCAACAAACGACGCTCCACCCCAAGTTTTTGCATGGTCCCTGTAAAACCGAAACCATCCATCAACACGCCGATAGAACCCACAATACTGGCCTTGTCCACATAAATCTTGTCTGCGGCTGCCGCCACGTAATAGGCGCCGGAAGCACAAATATCATCCACGACTGCATATAAGGGAATACCCGGGTACTTTGTCCGCAAACGTTTGATTTCGTCATAAATCTGACCCGCCTGCACCGGGCTACCACCCGGGCTGTTAATGCGCAGGATGACCCCTTTGGTGTTGTTATCCTCAAATGCCGCATCCAGCCCCTTGATAATCTGATCGGCACTGGTCTGGTCTGCCGATATGGGGCCGTTCAGGTCGACTACGGCAGTATGCTTGCCGGGGATGGGAATCCCGCGATCGCCAATCCAGCCCAATGCCAGAAACAGCAGGATAAACAGAAATGAGAATCCCATCAGTTTGAAAAATATGTTCCAGTGACGTGCGGTACGCTGCTCCCTGACCGCCGACATTGCCACCTTTTCCAGTATTTCGCGTTCCCAGTTCCCGGTCTTTTCCGGTTCAGACATGATTTGCTTCCTCAATTAAATAGACATACCCGTCATGTTCCTGCACAGCAAGTGTTACCAGGCCTTTGCCGGCGCAACGCCCACCCATGCACTGCCCTGTTTCAGGCAAATACATCGCGCCGTGCGTGGAGCATAGCAAGTATAACCCGGAGATATCAAAAAACTCCCCTTCCTGCCAGTCCATTTCCACGGGTATGTGAGCACATCGATTGAGGTATGCGTATACCCGGCCACGGTAGCGGATCACAAAAGCGGGGACCATTTGTCCCAGATGCTGCAGCTCAAAGCGAACGCCCTTACCCGCGTCAGTCAGTGCCGCACTGGCGCAAATCAGGCGTAGTTGTTCAGCCATGTCATCAAGCCTGGAAAGTCTTCGGCAATATACAGCGGCTGGCATACTTGCAGCGACGCTACCGAATGCGCGCCATAAGCCACACCGACACTCGCTATTCCTGCATTCAGCGCCATTTGCAAATCATGACTGGTATCCCCAATCATCAATGTCCGTTCTGCCTCGACCCCGCAATAATCCATCAACTCCAGCACCATGCCCGGATGCGGCTTGGAATAACCTTCATCCGCACATCGCGACACATGAAAAAATTCGCGCAGACCGCTTTGGTCAAAAGCGCGTTCCAGCCCATTACGACTTTTCCCGGTCGCTACCGCCAGCCAGTAATCGTCCGCATGCAAAGCCGCAATATTATTCGCAACCCCATCGAATAACGGCAAGGTATGATCCTGACCGAGAAAATGGTGACGGTAACGTTCTACCAAGCCTGGATATTCATCTGGCGTAAGTTCGGGGAGCAAAGTCTGCAGCGCCTCCGCCAGCCCCAAGCCGATAATTTGCTTGGCCTCCTCTCTATGTGGCACCCGCATGCCCAGATCAGCGCAGGCCATCTGAATCGACTCCGCTATGGCTCCGGTGGAATCCATCAGGGTCCCATCCCAGTCGAATATCAACAGATCAAAATGTCTTGAATTCATTGGTCCCGATCAAGTTGTACTAAAAAATTACTTAGCTCTGCTGGCAGAGGGGCTTCCAGAATCAGCATCTCATCATTAAGCGGATGCTTGATAGTGACCCGATGCGCATGCAAAAACATGCGCTTGAGCCCGGTTTTGGCCAGCATTTTATTACGCGGGAAGTCGCCATATTTATCATCACCCGCAATGGGGAAACCCGCATGCGCCAGATGCACGCGTATCTGATGGGTACGACCGGTTTTCAATTCGGCTTCCAGCAAACTGAAATTCGCCCAGTTTCGCTGTAAACGAAATACAGTATGCGCAGCCTGTCCATCCGCACTGGCCAGTACACGCCGTTCACCTTCGGCATTGAGATATTTGTGCAACGGCTGTTTGATATGGCGCAGCGCATCGTTCCAGCGCCCGAGAACCAGCGCAAAGTAGCGTTTGTCCATCTGGTTGGCTCGCATCATGTCATGCAAGGCGACCAGCGCACTACGCTTGGTCGCCAGCATCAGCACTCCTGAAGTTTCCCGATCCAGGCGGTGGGCAAGTTCGAGGAAGCGCTGCTCCGGCATCTCCAGACGCAGTTGCTCGATTATACCCAGGCTGATTCCGCTGCCTCCATGCACAGCCATACCGGCAGGTTTGTTGAGCACCAACAGGCCCTCATGATGGTAAAGGATACGGTCGACAAGCCGAATGCCGCCTTTGGACAATACCGTAGGCCGGTTCATTTTCGGTGCCGCCACACGAACCGGCGGGATGCGTATTTCATCACCCAACTCCAGTTTGCGCGCGGCATCCACACGCCCCTTGTTCACCCGCACTTCGCCACTACGCAAAATACGGTACAGGTGACTTTTGGGAACCCCTTTAAGGTGCCGGGCCAGAAAGTTGTCGATACGCTGTCCCGCCCCGGATTCATCAACTTTGAGGTATGTGACAGATTCTTTGCGTAAATCATTCATTTTGCATATACTACTGTCGCAATCTGTGACGTTTTCCAGGCTGGATTTATCTGGCAAATGACGGGAAATTTAGCGTCCAGAGGCAAAATTAGCCGGTTAATTTCGCTCACCGGATGCATGTCCCGACACATCGCGCCTGCTTTAGTTTGCGCCGCCATGTCAAGAGACCAAAAACCGTTCAGAGATGCCCTGAGGCGCATGGACGAGGCATTAAAAAGTAGCGATGGTAAAGCATAAGCGCGCGAAACGCATCCTTAGATTTCCGGTAGATGAGTGAATCATCTACCCTAACGACAAACCGCCACGCCCGACTAACCTGGTTATCCAAATGACTGAAATTCCAGACTAAATCACTCGTGCCGCACACCGCGCAAAGCGCGCGGCGGTTGGTTGTCCCGTGTTGATCGCGCGCGGGAGAATGAAACATCATGAAACGCATGTTATTTAATGCGACACAGGCTGAGGAACTCCGTGTCGCCATTGTCGATGGTCAAAAACTCGTAGACCTAGATATTGAATCAGCCGCCAAGGAACAACGTAAAAGCAACATCTACAAGGGCATAGTCACCCGCGTCGAACCAAGTCTCGAAGCCGCCTTTATCGATTACGGGGCTGATCGCCACGGCTTTTTGCCGTTCAAGGAAGTCTCTCGTGCCTGCTTCGCGAATAATGTCGCCGATGTTGCGCGTGCGCGCATCCAGGATGTGCTGCGCGAAGGCCAGGAAATCATTGTCCAGGTGGAAAAAGACGAGCGCGGCAACAAGGGTGCAGCGCTTACCACCTACATCAGCCTGGCCGGCCGTTATCTGGTACTGATGCCCAACAATCCGCGTGGCGGCGGGGTATCGCGCCGCATCGAGGGCGAAGAGCGCAACGAACTGCGTGACGTGATGGCGCAACTGGAAATCCCGTCCGGCATGAGCATCATTGCCCGTACCGCCGGTATCGGCCGCGGGGTGGAAGAGCTGCAATGGGACTTGAATTACCTGCTGCAATTGTGGAATGCCATTGATTCTGCTGCCAGCAGCCAGAAAGGCGCTTTCCTGATTTATCAGGAAAGCAGTCTGGTGATTCGTGCCATCCGTGACTACTTCCAGCCGGATATTGGCGAAATCCTGATTGATACTGAAGAAGTATTCGAGCAGGCTCATCAGTTCATGAGCCACGTGATGCCCGGCAACGTGCACAAGGTCAAGCTGTACAAGGACGATGTGCCGCTGTTCTCGCGCTTCCAGATCGAACATCAGATCGAGTCTGCGTACTCACGCGAAGTGACCCTGCCATCCGGCGGTGCCATCGTGATCGACCATACCGAAGCGCTGGTTTCGGTGGACGTCAATTCGGCGCGCTCCACACGCGGGGCGGATATCGAACAGACCGCCTATAACACCAACCTGGAAGCCGCAGAAGAAGTTGCCCGTCAATTGCGCCTGCGCGATCTGGGTGGGCTGATTGTGATCGATTTCATCGATATGGAAAGCCAGCGCAACCAGCGTGAAGTGGAAAATCGTCTACGCGATTCCCTGCACCATGATCGTGCGCGCGTTCAGTTCGGCAAGATTTCCAAATTCGGCCTGATGGAACTGTCGCGTCAGCGCCTGCAGCCATCGCTGGGCGAATCCAGTCACCAGCCTTGTCCGCGTTGCAGCGGTACCGGCTTCATCCGCGGCATTGAATCCACCGCACTGCATATCCTGCGCATCATCCAGGAAGATGCAATGAAGGAAAACACGGGCGCAATTCATGCGCAAATTCCGGTCGATGTAGCCACTTTCCTGCTCAACGAGAAACGCTCCGACATCTTTGCCATTGAATCCCGGCTTAAGGTCAATGTGTTGCTGATCCCCAATATCCATCTGGTGACGCCGCATTACAAGATTTCCAGATTGCGTCATGATGAGCTTAACCAGCACGATGTCACCATCCCCAGCTACAAACTGGCGGATACGATTGAGGACACCACACTCGCAGAAACACAGAAAGAAAACAAACCTGTACCTGTACCCGCTGTGCGCGGCATCACCCCGACACAGCCTGCTCCGATCGTTGAACCAAAATCGCAAACTGAGGTTAATACACCGACCGAATCCAAATCCGGCTTGATTGGCCGAATCTTCGGATGGCTGCAAAGAATTGGCGAAGAGAAACCGGTCCAGCCTGTCGTTGCTCCACAACCCGTCACGCCGGCACGCGAGCCGCGTGGGCGTGGTCGTCAGCGTGGCGAGCGCAGTGAGCGCAGTGAACGCACAGAACGCCCGCCACGGCCAGCTGAAGCCAAGGATGGCACTCCTGAACGCAGTGAACGGACACCCCGCCCCGAACGCGGCCCACGTCCTGAGCGCCAGGCCGCAGGTGAACGAACAGCAGGATCTGCCGACAATGCACAAAAGCCGGCACGCAAACCGCGTCAGCAGCAACCACGTACACCGAAACCTGTGGATGACGTTGCGGCGAACGACGCAGCTGTTGAAAGCCCTGCACCCATGCTCGCCCCGGTTGCCGACGCCGGAACCGGCGAGGCCCGCGAAACCCGCAGTCGTCGTGGTCGCCGCGGTGGTCGACGCGAGCGCCGGCCGGATCAGGAGCAAACCGAGCCAATGGCAGCAACGACTATGGACCAGGCAGATAGCCCGAACGCTGTTGCCGATATGGCAACAACGGCGCAACCGGTCACGGCTCCGCCCAGCACGCCGGTTTCCGTCACCGCACCGCCACTGCAGGCCCCGATTGTGGCTGCGCCTGCCGAGTCATCTGCTCCATCCGCTCCTGCGTTCAAGGAAACCCGTCCGATTCCCGCGGCGGCTGAGTCCATCCCTGCTGGCTCCGGAACTGAGGCCGTAAAAGCCGTGATGCCGGTCGAAAAACTGCTCAGCGAACTGCTTGCCCCTTCTCCAGCTTCTGCACAGCTCCAGCAGGTAGAAACACAATCCAAGCCTGCCGCAGCAGGTATGGCCGAAGCGACGCCACCGGCTCCGCGCAGACAGCGTGTGCCATTGACAGCGGTGACTGACATCCCGGTGGAACTGCTGCAGGTTGAAACCAGCAGTGCCGCTGCTCCAATGGAAAGCGCCAATGAATCCAGCAATCCAGTTTCCGCACGCCCGGCAAGACGCGCTGCGGCACCACTGGAAACGCCGGAAACGCCACTGCAGCAGATAGAAACCAGACGTTAAGACCGGTCAGGCGTTAAGAAACAAAAACGGGAGATGACCATTTGGCCATCTCCCGTTTTTTATGCCCTTCCCTGCATGCCGTTCACATCCACACCGATCAAATATCCCTATGGCAGTTTCAAACTGATTGGGTGCCCTGCCGTTCCAAAATGCTCTTTAGTAAACCCTGGGCCGCATCCGTGACCATATCCAGCGTCTGATCAAACCCTTGTTGTCCACCGTAGTAGGGATCAGGTACATCCAGGTTGGGAAAACGCCGGCTGAAACTCAATAGCAGACGGATCTTGTGATGGTGTTTGATATTGGCACGCCGGATAAGGTTATTCAGATTCTGTTTATCCATTACCAGAATATGGTCGAACCGCTCAAAATCGCTATCCTGTACCTGTCGGCCGCGCAGCCCGCTGATATCGCAGCCATAGCGTAACGCCGTGCGCTGCGCGCGCACATCCGGCGCATCGCCTACGTGGTAATCGTGCGTCCCGGCCGAATCGATCAAAATCTGCGTGCCGGCACCCGCTTCCTGTACTGCTTTAGTGAAAATGCCTTCCGCCATCGGCGAACGGCAGATATTGCCCATGCATACAAAAAGTACTGAGGTCTGGTTGTTTTCCATCATTTTTTTCGGATTCTGGTTACGTGCCTCGATTGTTGCATACTTACAATACCTTTCAACAAAAATCCGGTTTGCCAATTTCGATAATCCAGATACGGAATCATCCAGGCCGCTCTTGTATAATACCGGGTTAGCCAGCCTCTTCTTTTGTTGCCAAAAATGACCGCCCTTGACTCAGAAATCCAGCGTCGCCGCACCTTTGCCATTATTTCCCACCCGGATGCGGGTAAAACCACGCTGACCGAAAAGCTGCTGTGGTTCGGTGGCGCGATCCAGGTCGCGGGCGAAGTGCGCGCGCGCAAGGCCAGCCGCCACGCCACTTCGGACTGGATGGAACTGGAAAAACAGCGCGGCATTTCAGTCACCTCCTCGGTCATGCAGTTCCCCTACCGGGAACACATCATCAATCTGCTGGATACACCCGGCCACGAGGACTTTTCCGAGGATACCTACCGCACGCTCACCGCCGTGGACTCGGCAGTGATGGTGATCGACTCGGTCAACGGTGTCGAAGCGCAGACCATCAAGTTGCTCAATGTGTGCCGGATGCGCGACACACCCATCATCACTTTCATCAACAAACTCGACCGTGAGGGCCGCCCACCGATTGAATTGCTCGACGAAATCGAATCGGTGCTGGGCATGCAATGCGCGCCCATGACCTGGCCGATCAGCATGGGTAAACGTTTTCGCGGCGTGTATCACCTCTATGACGATACCGTACTGGTATTCGACCCGCACGCCGACAAAGGCACGAGTGAAATCATCAAAGGTCTGGACAACCCGCGCCTGGATGAGTTCATCGGCCGCGAACAATCCGATGAGCTGCGCATGGAGGTGGAACTGGTACGCGGCGCATCGCATACCTTTGATGCGGCTGCCTATCATGCCGGTAAACAGACCCCGGTATTGTTTGGTTCGGCAGTCAATAATTTCGGTGTGCAGATGATGCTCGACGCGGTGGTTGATTTATCACCACCGCCCCAGCCGCGTGCCACTGAAACCCGTCAGGTACAACCCGGCGAAACGAAATTTTCCGGCTTTGTATTCAAGATCCAGGCCAACATGGACCCCAAGCACCGTGACCGTATCGCGTTTCTGCGCGTGTGCTCCGGACGCTTTGACCGGGGCATGAAAATCAAGCAGGTTTCCAGCGGCAAGGTGATGGCGGTGAACAATGCCATTACCTTCATGGCACAGGATCGCAATACGGCGGATGAGGCCTATGCAGGCGATATTATCGGCATTCCCAACCACGGCACCATTCGTCTGGGCGACACCTTCAGTGAAACTGAAAACCTGAAATTCACCGGGATACCTTCGTTCGCACCGGAGTTTTTCCGCAAGGCGCGTATCAAAAATCCGCTAAAAATGAAGCAATTGCAAAAAGGCTTGCAACAGTTGGCTGAAGAAGGTGCCACGCAGCTGTTCCGCCCGATTTCTTCCAATGACCTGATCCTGGGCGCCGTCGGCACCCTGCAATTCGATGTCGTGGCGCACCGGCTGGAATTTGAATATGGCGTGGACGTGCTGTTCGAGGGCTGCGAATACGCGACCGCGCGCTGGTTGCGCGGTTCCGAGGCCGATCTCAAGCAACTGGTGGACAAGTACGGCTTCAATGTGGCACTGGATGGCGCCGAGCAATACGTTTATCTGGCACCCAATCGAGTCAACCTGACCATGACCCAGGAACGTTTTCCAGACGTCAAATTCCTGGAAACACGCGAAATATATTGAAGCCTGCCGCTTTCGACGTCATCGTCATCGGTGCCGGAGCCGCCGGCATGATGTGTGCTGCCCAGGCCGGGCAGCGCGGACGGCGCGTATTGTTGATCGACCATGCTGCCAAGATCGGTGAGCGCATCCGCATTTCCGGCGGGGGTCGCTGCAACTTCACCAACAGCAAGGTTGGTGCGGAAAATTTCCTGTCGCAGAATCCGCATTTCGCGCGTTCTGCCCTCGCTCGTTATTCGCAGTTTGATTTCATCAAGCTGGTAGAACGCTACCAAATCGCCTATCACGAAAAAACGCTGGGGCAATTGTTTTGCGATGATTCCGCGCGCCAGATCATTGATATGCTGCGGGCTGAATGCGACCTGGGGAAGGTGCAATGGGCGCAGCCGTGCAACGTGCAAAGCATCGAACAGATTGACGACGACGGTCTGCGTTTCCAGCTCTCAACCGACTCGGATCGCGGCACGATACGCTGCCAATCGCTGGTCATTGCCAGCGGCGGTCTGGCAATCCCGAAACTGGGCGCGACCCCATTCGGCTACAAGGTAGCAGAACAATTCAAGCTGCCGATCATCGCACCCAAGCCGGCACTTGTTCCGCTGGCACTGGCACCGGAAACGCTGGCACCATTGGAAGCACTGGCCGGCGCATCGCTAAATGTGGCTACGCATTGTGAAGATCAGCCCGGCGAATTCCGTGAAGGCATGCTGATTACCCATCGTGGTCTGTCCGGCCCGGCCATTCTGCAAATTTCCAGCTACTGGCAAATGCAGGAATATGCAAACAACAAAAAACAGCCCATCTCCATTGATCTTCTTCCCGGCCTGGATGCGGCGGCCTGGATCGCGCCACATCGTCATGGGAAAAGCACGCTGAACAGCCTGCTGGCCGAATTCCTGCCTAAACGTTTTGCGCAGGAATGGTGTGCACTGCACAACTGGACCAAACCTTTGGCAGAGCATTCCAGGCGCGATGTTGATACCATGATTTCAACACTGAAAGCCTGGACACTCATGCCTGCCGGCACGCTCGGTTACGCCAAGGCTGAAGTCACGCTGGGTGGTGTAGATACAAATGCCCTGTCATCCAAAACCATGGAAACCAAAGCCATACCCGGCCTCTATTTCATCGGCGAGTTAGTCGATGTAACGGGTTGGCTGGGCGGCTATAATTTTCAGTGGGCATGGTCGTCTGGCTGGGTGGCGGGGCAATATGCGTAATCGGGTGCTTGGCTATCGCTATTTCTGCTATGGAACCATGACGGCGAAAAAGGCTCTGAACCAACTCTGCCGGTCAACTCTCGACAATAATTTGAATGCGCTCCAAAGCGCTCACGCGGGCATGCATCGCAACGACAATACATCCAGGCTACTTCACCGGCAATTCTTCCCACGCAGTGCAATGGGTGGCAGGAATTGAGCAGTAAACGAGTGAGTAAAAATCCTCATAAAGCTTCGCCTTCAGACCAGTCTGGAGAGACGGTGTTCGCATGGGAAATCCCGTCACCCAAAGCGCGATACTGGGAAATTCATATCAGCCGCAACACCCTCATTGCAGTCATAGCATCCCTGCTCTTGCACGCGATACTGCTGTTTACATTAAAGCAGGAGCATGTGCGGATTGAGTCGCCTTCCGATAAAAACATGCAAGGGCCGCTGGTGGTGCAGTTATCACCCCGGGAGAGTCCCAAAGTCGTTCCGAAACATTCAAATCCGGAACCTGTGCCGCCGACTAAAAAGCCCGTTGTCCGGCCCAGGCCCCAACCCAGGCAGCACATCAGCCAACCCAAGCCGCGCGCACCGGTCAGCCCTCGCCATGCGAAAGAGCCGACGCCTGTCATGACCGCACCAAAATCAGCGCTGGACACCCATGCCGTGCCACCCGTGCCGGAAACCACATCACCCTCCACTGCGCCGCCTACCGATATGGCAAGTTATATCAATGCCGTGCGGGAACGCCGCCAAGCCGCCGAGCAGGCCAATGCGGAATCCGGCACCAGCCGCACCCCCACGCCGGACGAAATCAGGTCGGCCAATATCGAGCGCAATCTGCGGCCAGCGGGCGGCGCCAACGGCGTATTCCAGATCCTCGGCATGGGCGTGCGTACTGCCCAGTTCTCTTTCCGCGGCTGGACCACCGACTCGAGCAATTTCCAGAAACAGGTCATTAATGTCGACGCCGGACTCAACGGCGATATAGAGCGCGCCATCATCCGCAGGATGATTGAACTGATACGCCAGTATTATCAGGGCGATTTTAATTGGCAATCGCAGCGCCTCAACCGCGTGGTCGTGCTGTCGGCCCGCAAGAAAGACAATGCGGGGCTGGAAGACTTTTTGATGAAAGAGTTTTTTAAGGCCGATGGCGAGCAACGTTAGTCATCATGGCAGGTCAGTAGTACGCTTGATCCAGTAAATCGAGCGCCAAATTTCGTACACCGGGAATCGACATGCATAAAGGCATCATCCAGGCATTGGCCGCCGCCATTTTATTCGGCATCAGCACCCCAATGGCCAAGGCACTGATAGGCACCACTTCCCCGCTGATACTGGCCGGGCTGCTTTATCTGGGCAGCGGTCTGGGGCTGACTGTCTGGCGCGAATTGCGCAGGTTGTCCGGTAAATCAGCTGATGCCACCCCGCTGCTGCGACAGGATTTTCCGTGGCTGGCAGGTGCCGTGCTGGCAGGCGGCATTCTCGCACCGGCGCTATTGATGTGGGGATTGCAATTCACCCAGGGTTCAACCGCTTCTTTGCTGCTGAATCTGGAAGGCGTGCTCACCGCGTTGCTGGCCTGGTTTGTGTTCCACGAGAACTTCGACCGGCGCATAGCCCTGGGCATGTTGCTGATCGTAACAGCCGGCGCACTTCTGTCCTGGCAGCAGGTACCCATATTCGGCGTAGCCTGGGGCGTGCTGGCGATTATCGGCGCGTGTTTGTTCTGGGCAATCGATAATAATCTGACGCGCAGGATTTCAGCCAGTGATGCGTCGCAGATCGCCATGATCAAAGGCTTGGTGGCAGGCATCACCAATCTGTCTCTCGGCCTTGCCGTGGGCGGCCAATTGCCGGCAGCTGGCGTGATTGCTGCCGCTGGCGTGCTGGGTTTGTTTGGTTATGGCATCAGTCTGGTATTGTTCGTACTCGCCTTGCGTAATCTGGGCAGCGCGCGCACCGCGGCTTATTTTTCAATTGCCCCATTTGCAGGCGCGGCCCTGGCGCTGCCTTTGCTGGGTGAAACACCGGGGGTGCTGTTCTGGCCCGCCACCGTCTTGATGGGAATGGGCGTCTGGCTGCATTTCAGCGAACGCCATGAGCACAGCCATGCGCATGAACCCATGCAGCATGCGCATCGCCATACGCACGACGAACACCACCAGCACACCCACGATTTTCCCTGGGACGGCACTAAAGCGCATACCCATGAGCATGTGCATGCAGCAATCGCACACAGCCATCATCACTTTCCGGATATGCATCACCGCCACCGGCATTAAGCACATGACAAAACAACAGACAGCCAACCGCAAGGCAAAAGAGAGCAACGAACGTGACTACTCCACAGTGAACTGGACCGAAGCTGACACGCAGCAATCCGCGCGCTGGCACTCGGAAAGCGGCGCAGCAGCCCCCAAGCGCGTGATTGTTGCCGATGACCAGCTATCGGCGGATGTGGCCTACCGGCTGGCCAGCGAGGGTACCGCGCTGCTGTGGCGCGGCGATTTCCAGAATGCGCGCCAGTTGCTGCAGGCCATGGCGCGCCGCATCGACCGAAAACCGCGCAAACCCGCGTCGTCGCCGACCGAGGCATTCAATTTCCATCGTCAGTTCCAGTCGCATCGTGCCCGTACCCTAGGGATGCTGTTGCTGCCACTGGATGCCGATTACAGCATTCCCCTACGGCGCGCTCCCGATGTACGGCAGGCTTGCATCGAGGCGCATGGTATAGCGGTAGAGCCATCGGTCGTCTCGCTACGCGAAATACTCGGCCTGATCGGCGCGCACGAATGGCGCAAGACCGGCGTCGAGATTCCGCTGCTGGGCAAGCGCATCCATCCACACTACGGCGTATTTTCGCCGGTGCGCGGCGAATATGTCGGACTGGTGGCCGCGGCGCCTCTCCCCTCGCAGGAACTGGCCTTTGATATCGGTACCGGAACAGGCGTATTGGCTGCGGTGCTGGCACATAAAGGCGTAAAGCACATCGTAGCCACCGATCAGGACCCGCGTGCATTGACCTGCGCGCGTGACAACATTGAACGACTCGGACTAACCAACCAGGTGGTAATCGTTCAAGCCGATCTTTTTCCAGAGGGACGTGCGCCACTCATCATCTGCAACCCGCCGTGGCTGCCCGCACGCGCAAATTCACCCATCGAACATGCGATTTACGACCCGAACAGCCGCATGCTGATGGGGTTTTTGAATGGGCTCGCAGCCCATCTGGAACCGGGCGGCGAAGGCTGGCTGATATTGTCCGATCTGGCCGAACACCTGGGATTGCGCTCAAGGGAAGACCTGCTTGCCGCCTTCGACAAGGCCGGATTGCAGATCGTCGAACGGACGGACGTGAAACCCACCCACCCTCGCGCAGCAGACCCTACCGACCCGCTCCACGCCGCGCGCGCAGCGGAGCTAACCTCACTCTGGCGCCTTGCAGCTCGTTGAACGTCCGCATACATCACGAGTCCACCAGACCTAACCATACACCCCACCATCAAAGGAATAATGAATGAATAGCAGACGCCATCTCTTTACCTCCGAATCCGTTTCCGAAGGCCATCCGGACAAGATCGCCGATCAGATTTCCGACGCCATTCTGGATGCTTTCCTGGCCGAAGAACCGGAAGCAAAGGTGGCCTGCGAAACCTTCGTGGCCGACAACCTGGTGGTGATTGCCGGCGAGTTCAAGACGGTCCGCAAGGAGTTGTTCAACGAGATTGAAAACCGTGCCGAACAGATTGCCCGGCAAGTGCTGCGCGACATCGGCTATCGTGACGCCGAAACCGGCATCGATCCGAACAGCTGCGAAGTGCAGGTACGTTTCAATCACCAGTCGATCCAGATTAACAAAGGCATCACCCTGGCAGGCGGCGACATCGGCGCGGGCGATCAGGGCTTGATGTTCGGCTATGCCTGCGACGAAACCCCCGACCTGATGCCCTACCCCATCTGGCTCGCCCACCGGCTGGTGAAGCAGCAAGCCGAACTGCGCAAATCCGGCACCCTGCCCTGGTTACGCCCCGATGCCAAAAGCCAGGTAACGGTCGCCTACGAGGGCCAGCGCGTTGTTGGCATCGAGAACGTCGTCATTTCCACCCAGATCGAACGCGACCTCGACCCTGCCTGGGTCACCCGGGAAATCACGCGCGAAGTCATCGATCCGCTGGTGCCGATGGCCCTGCGTTCCCCAACTTTCAAACTGTGGGTCAATCCCGCCGGCCCGTTCGAAATTGGCGGCCCCAATGGCGACACTGGCCTCACCGGCCGCAAGATCATCGTCGATACCTATGGCGGCTCCTGCCCCCACGGCGGCGGCGCATTTTCCGGTAAAGACCCCACCAAGGTCGACCGCTCGGCGGCATACATGGCCCGCTATATCGCCAAGAATCTCGTTGCAGCGCGCTATGCCAAACGCTGCCTGGTGCAGCTGGCGTATGCCATCGGCGTGGCTGAACCCGTCTCCCTGCTGATTGAAACCTACGGCACCGGCACCGTGCCCGACGAAAAGCTGGAAAGCATGGTGCGCAGCAGTTTCCAACTCACCCCGCGCGGCATCATCGACAGCCTCAATTTACGCAGACCCATCTACCGGCAGACCGCTACCTATGGGCATTTCGGAAGGCCGGAGCCGGAATTCACCTGGGAACGTACGGATCAGGCCGATAAATTAGCTTTGTTTGATGTGTGATGCTGGCTTAAAAACACCTGCGAAACCTGACCTAATTGTCTGTTTTACATTTAACGCATCGCGTTATATTATTAAGGCATGATCCAGTCGTTCAAATGCGCTGACACTCAAGCCTTGTTCGCCGGCTGTCCTACGCCCCGATTCGTGAATATCAGGACAGTCGCCGAACGAAAACTGCAGATGCTGCATCGCGCCACGCGCATCGACGACTTGCGCATTCCACCGCAAAACCGGCTGGAAAAACTCAAAGGTAAGCGCAAGGGTGTCTGGAGCATTCGCGTCAACGATCAATGGCGCGTCTGTTTCCGCTATGAAGATGGCAATGCATTTGATGTCGAAATCGTTGATTACCACTGAACGGAGGCCAATATGACCATTATCAATGGAATGCGCCCGATTCACCCCGGTGAAATCCTGCGCGAAGAATTCATAATCCCGCTGGGACTGTCTGCCAACGCGCTCGCCATTGCCTTGCGCGTACCCGCTCCACGCATCAACGACATCGCACGCGAACGCCGCGCTATAAGTGCCGATACCGCTCTGCGCCTGGCGCGTTATTTCGGCACCAGTGCCGAATTCTGGCTCGGCTTGCAATCGGACTACGACATGAAAATTGCATTGGCAGAAAGCGGCGCGCGCATCGAGAAAGACGTCGCACCCATGGAACAAGCGGCGTAAATAAGGTGATTTAAGAAGGCAGCCTCAGACTCACCTCAATATGCACTCACCATGCAAGCCCAATCCCCTCTGCAGCAGCCCCTGGCGTCAGGCCAAAAACCGATCAGGCGGGGCGGCTGTTTGAGCCGCAGGCGAGTTCCCGTCCCGACCGGTTTTTGGCCTGACGCCAGGGGGAAGCCGAAGGCCTGCAAGGTGGGGCGTGCTTTCTTTGGTTCATTTCTTTGCACGAGCAAAGAAAGAACTTGCCGCCGGGCAATCCCGGCCTCATGTGCCTTGCAAATACGGATGGAAAATCGTTGAAGCCGCAAAATATGTTAATACGAGCCCGTGTTTTAGCTACGCGATTTAAAACTCGGATGTTTTACGTCAAAAGAGCAGCAACATATTGGTTTCGGAGTTGACGCTCTTTCTTATTATTTACTGCCTCTCTTGCTGCTAACGTGTATTCGTCTTCTGGTTTAGGCGAAAAGGTCTGTAAAGCTTCTTTTGAGGCAGCAATATCGATATGTTTTCCTTCCTCTAAGCGCTTTGCAATTGCAACAATAAGAGAAAAAAAGTTTGCTTTAGCAGACCAAAATGTATGATTTTCTAAACTCAGATTATTTACTATGGACAGCGATTCACATATTAGATCGTAAATAAAGTCTTTTTGCTCAAAATTGTCTTTGTAATCTTCGAGAAGGCTGCTTGTTTTTTCATTTCTGTTGAAAAATCCGCCCAGAATAGTTGACATAATATTAAGAACATACATCAGGTGCACTTTTCTTGCGATTTCACGTTCTGAGAATACATCTAATTTAGATACCAACTCCGAAAATAAACTACTTTTTTTAGTTTTAGCCCACTGCACGAGCTCCAATGGAAGATTCGGATCTATACGCCAGTCTTCTTCTTCAAGGTCAGCCTGAACATCAGCAGGATCAGTGTCATTAGCTAGTAATCTAGCGACATACATATATTCAGTAGGTGCATATTCAGAAGCCAGCTTTTCAATAGTTGTAAGAGAATTAGCAGTTCGATTGAGTCTCTTAAATATCTCAAGGATATGAGGACTATCATTATCCAAATCTAACTCAACAACTGCTATCTCATATTTTAGAAACGCACTTTTTTCATCGCTATCTAAATCTTTGAAGTAGCGGCCATGGACTGAGAACTTGTTATCCACAAATTCAATAATCGCGCTTGTTCTCTGCTGGCCATCTACGATGCATGATGTAGATGTCATTTGTTCTATATCAATTTTTCCACGTGAAAAAAACATTTGTGGAAACGGATACCCTTCTAGCACGGTTTCAATAAAATCTTTCTTATGAACTTCTCGCCAAACTAAGTTACGCTGAAAATAAGCATCCGGAATAAGCCTTCCTACTTTCACATCGTTAACAATATTCAGTAATGCAATTGAGCGAATTGTATACTTAATCATAATATTCCTAGTGTAGAAGCATAAGCGTTTATCGCCGATTCTTGTTTCGCAGCCATGAATAGTTCTCGCGCATAAATACCTGCGCTAATCCCATTGCAAAATTCTGAATAATCGTCACCTAATTTCCCAAAAAAATTTTCCCAGTCTGCCTTTCTCGGAGAAGATGGCATAAGATCAGGGCGAACGATTCCTTTTCTGAGATATTTTAAAAATCTTTCTTTTGTGGCTTTTTGTTGATCGGGAGTGCCGGAAAATTTAGTTATATCTCTCCATCCACTGGTGGCTTCAAAAGCAAGTTCAAAAAGCTCAAGATACAGGTGAGAATCGACAATCGCGATGTCAAGATCAGATTTCTCCTTATCAAATTGAGTATTTTTAACTAGGCTAAAACCAGTATGACCAGACCCAATTAGACGAATCGCTGACAAAGGTAACCTCAAGAACTCACATATTCGCTCATAAAGCTGAAGCTGAATTTCATGATTCCCATCGAACGCAAAAGATGGCGATAGAAAATAAAGTTGCCGAGCAATTTGCCTGGTAGGTAAATGCGTTCTCACTCCATCTTCTATTAGCTTTTTGTGGTTCACTTCGGATGTCGATGAGTTTTAAAGTAGGTAAACTAATGGGGTAATGCCTGATAGTATATAAAAAAGGCAGCCTAAGCTGCCTTTTTTATTCATCAAACACGCAAAATTCAAGCCGCAATACGCCGCTTGAATTCCCCAGTCCGTGTATCAATCTCGATCTTGTCACCAATCTCCACAAACGCCGCCACCGGCAACTCAAACCCGGTGGTGATCTTGGCAGGCTTCAACACTTTACCCGAAGTATCTCCACGCACTGCTGGCTCGGTGTAGGTGACTTCACGCACCACGGTGGTTGGCAGGTCGACTGAAATGGCTTTGCCGTTATAGAAAATCACTTCCAGGCTCATGCCGTCTTCAAGATAGTTGAGCGCGTCGC
>NZ_JBTSEG010000022.1:0-42236 GCF_054605375.1 Sulfuriferula sp.
CTTGACCATGCGGACTACTTCCAATTTAAAACCGGCATCAAATTGCCTGCGTTGCTTGCCCATCCAGGTTTCCTCCATAGGTGAATGATCCACCTATCGGAGTGTCTGTGTAAATTAGACCACTACACAAACCGCAAGCTGCTGCGGAGCTCGAACAGTGCTCGCCTGAACCTCCCGCCCGACCGGCTCAGACGAAGCGGCGCAGAAGGGGAATTTCAAAGAACGTGGAGTCACGCGCGTTGCGCGTGTTTGTTTTTGTCTTGGCCTGTCCGGGCAAAGCCCGGACAGGGTGTTCTGCCATGAGGGTCAGACACCATAGTTCTTCTTTACTTGGGTCTCTTCACGCCCTTTGATGCCTGACGACGCTGACCCGAGACCTCGATCTGTGCCCAGTTCACGCTTCGTCCAGCAACTCTATCCAGTGCCGAACCGGCGTGGCGGTTCCGGATTGCAAATGCGTCAGGCAGCCGATATTGGCGGTGGCAATCACTTCTGGCTGGCGTGCCTGCAAATGGCCGAGTTTACGCTCGCGTAACTGATTGGAAATTTCCGGCTGCAAAATCGAGTAGGTGCCGGCCGAGCCGCAGCACAGGTTGGATTCGCTGACTGATATCACCTCAAACCCGGCCACGGTGAGCAGTGCTTCCACCACGCCGGTGATTTTCTGGCCGTGCTGCAGTGTGCAGGGCGCGTGGAAGGCGACGCGCGCGCGCGGCTTGGGAATTGGCACAAACTGGTTCTTGAGTGCCTCTGCTTCAGCCAGCACGACTTCGCTGAGGTCGCGCGTCAGGGCCGAAACCCGCGCTGCCTTGGCCGCATAGGCCGGGTCGTGTTGCAGGTAATGGCCATATTCCTTGACGGTGACGCCGCAGCCGGAGGCGGTCATCACGATGGCTTCTGCGCCCGCTTCGAGATGCGGCCACCACGCGTCGATGTTGCGGCGCATGTAGTCCAGCCCTTCGTCCTGGGCGTTGAGGTGGTAGCTGACCGCGCCGCAGCAGCCGGCTTTGTCCGCCACAACCAGCGAAATGCCGATTTTATCCAGCAGCCGTGCCGCCGCCGCGTTGATGTTGGGTGCCAGCGCGGGCTGTACGCAGCCTTCCAGAACCAGCATGTGGCGCGCATGGCGTGCTTGCGGACGAGATGAAGAATTCTGTTTCTCGGGTAGTTTTGATCTCAGGCTGGCTGGCAGGAAAGGTCGTGCCGCGTGTCCCAACGCGAGCAGGCTGGAAAACAGGGTTGGGCGCGGCAGAACCTGACGCAGCGCGTAGCGTTGCATCGCAGCCAGCGGGCTGCGCGGAACCTGTTTTTCGATCAGGCCGCGACCGATATCCAGCAGTTTCGAGTATTCCACCCCGGACGGGCAGGTGGTTTCGCAATTGCGGCAGGTGAGACAGCGATCCAGGTGCAGCTGGGTTTTTTCTGATACCTCGCCGCTTTCCAGATATTGCTTCATCAGGTAAATGCGCCCGCGCGGCGAGTCCAGTTCGTCGCCGAGGATTTGATAGGTGGGGCAGGTGGCCAGGCAAAAACCGCAATGCACGCAGCTGCGCAGGATGCGTTCGGCTTCTATCCCTTCGGGCGTATCGCGGATGAAATCGGCAAGCTGGGTTTGCATGGTCAGAACTCCGCGTAGAGCCGCCCGCGATTGAATATGCCGTGCGGGTCGAATTGTTGTTTCAGGCGCTGGTGCAGCGCCAGCATGGCTGTGGGCAGCGGGTGGAATACGCCGGCGGATTTGTCCGCGCCGCGAAACAGCGTGGCATGACCGCCTGCCTCGGCCGCAGCGCTACGGATTTGCAGGGACGGGGCGTCGGACTTGAGCCAGCGCTGCGCCCCGCCCCAGGTGACGGCCTGTTTGCCCGGTAATGTGATCGATGGGGTCATGGCTGGCACAGACAGGCGCCACAAAGGCGTATCGCCGCCAAACAGCGCGGCGGTCTGTTCGCGCGCCGCCAGCCAGAAGGCGGCACCGTGCGGGTTCACTTCACCGCCCAGCTTCGCTTGCGCAGCATGAATGCCCGGTGCGCTCCCTTCCAGCCGCAGCATCATCACGCCGCCGACCCAGGCGGCGGCGGAAATGGGCAGCGGCAGGCCGGCGAGCTGATTCATGCGGAGGATGGCATTGTCCTCATCGAGTTCGAATTGCAGCGTGACTTCATGAGCGGGGCGTGGCAATACCTTGAGCGAGGCTTGCAGCATCACGCCCAGCGTACCCAGTGCGCCCGCCATCAGGCGCGATACATCGTAACCGGCGACGTTCTTGATGACTTTGCCGCCGAAGTTGAGCACGTCGCCGCGGCCATCCAGCAGCTGCACGCCGAGCAGCGCGTCGCGGGCGCTGCCTGCAAAAGTACGGCGTGGGCCGGAGAAGCCACAGGCCAGCGTGCCGCCCAGCGTGGCCCGTTCACCATAATGCGGCGGCTCGAATGACAGCATTTGCCCGTGGGCGGCGAGCAGGGTTTCGATTTCCGTCAGCGGCGTGCCTGCTTTTGCAGTCAGCACCAGCTCCACCGGCTCGTATTCGACAATGCCGCTGTGGCAGGAAAGGTCGAGCAGTTCACCGGAGGGCGCATTGCCGTACCAGTCCTTGCTGCCGCCGCCGCGGATTTGCAACGGCGTCTTGTCGGCGATGGCGGCGTGTACCTGATCAATGATTGCTTGCATGGGTTCCTGTCAGAATCGCGGTAATTCAGGATGCGGCAGTTGCCCGCCATGCACGTGCATGGCACCCAGTTCAGCGCAGCGGTGCAAGCTGGGAACAGCCTTGCCGGGGTTCAGTAAACCGTGCGGGTCAAACGCTGCCTTGACGGCGTGGAAAGCCTGTAATTCCAGCGGCCGGAACTGCACGCACATCTGGTCGATTTTTTCCACGCCGACGCCGTGCTCGCCGGTGATGGTACCGCCCTGGGCGACGCATAATTCGAGGATCTTTGCGCCGAAGGCTTCGGTTTTTTTCAGTTCGCCGGGGGTGTTGGCATCGTAGAGGATGAGCGGGTGCAGGTTGCCGTCGCCGGCGTGAAACACATTGGCGACGCGCAGCCCGTATTGTACGGATAGATCGGCAATGCCGCGCAGCACGGCCGGTAAAGCGCGGCGCGGGATGGTGCCGTCCATGCAGTAGTAGTCCGGCGACATGCGCCCCACGGCGGGGAAGGCGTTTTTGCGCCCGGCCCAGAATTTGAGGCGTTCGGCCTCGTTATTGGCGGTGCGGATTTCGGTCGCGCCGCTGGTGGCGAGGATGTCGTGTACGCGCAGCACGTCGTCGGATACTTCCTCGTTGGTGCCGTCCACTTCCACCAGCAGAATGGCGGCGGCATCGAGCGGGTAACCGGCGTGAACGAAAGCTTCCGCCGCCTCGATCGCGGGCTTGTCCATCATCTCCAGGCCGGCCGGCAGGATGCCACCGGCAATGATGGCGTTTACCGCGGCACCCGCCGTCTCGATCCGGTCAAAAGCCGCCAGCACCACTTGCGCGCGTTCCGGCTTGGCCAGCAGTTTGACGGTGATTTCGGTGATGACGGCGAGCATGCCTTCCGAGCCGTGCATCAGCGCCAGCAGATCGTAGCCGGGGCTGTCCAGCGCTTCGCCGCCGATTTCCAGTATCTCGCCGTCCATGGTGACGGCTCGCACACGCATGACGTTGTTTACCGTGAGGCCGTATTTCAGGCAATGCACGCCGCCGGAGTTTTCCGCCACGTTGCCGCCGATGGAACAGGCAATCTGCGAGGATGGGTCCGGCGCATAGTAGAGACCGTACGGGGCGGCGGCTTCGGAGATGGCGAGATTGCGCACGCCGGGCAGCACGCGCGCAGTACGCGCCAGCGGGTCCAGATGCAGGATTTTGTTGAATTTGGCCAGCACCAACAGTACCGCATCTTCGCGCGGCAGCGCGCCACCAGACAGGCCAGTGCCTGCGCCGCGCGCGATGACAGGCACCCCGGCCGCGTGGCAGAGCCGCAAAATGGCGATGACCTGGTCTTCAGTATCGGGTAGCACTACGACGCCGGGCTGACATTGATACGCGGTCAGGCCATCCGATGAATAGGGCATCATGTCCTCACGCACGGACAGCACCGCAGAAGCAGGAAGCAAGGCTTGCAAATCTCGAATAATGGAAGCAGCAATCATGGTTACGTGAAAACGCTATCGGTCAGATGAAGTCAGGAGAAAAATAATCGTAAAACGTATGTTCATCCCTGTACCCCGGTAAGTTGAATCACGCTTTCAAGCGGATTCGCGAGAAAAGCTTGATTCTACTGTCCCTGATTATTCGTTGCCATGTGGTTTTGGCGTGCTCAGGCGCTGCCAGGCTTGCGTGAGTGCATTGGCATCACCCACGTTGCCCGGAAAAATCACCACCGGTATCTCGGGAAACAGATGGTCGGCAGGCGTTAATACCACGCTGCATCCGGCCAGTATCTGCCCCACCAGACGTGCAGTAGGCAGCGCCAACCCCTTGCTCAGCATGTCGTTGGAGGTGATCCCGCCCTTGCTGATGATGTAGCCGATGGTGGTGGGCAGGCCATGCACCACATCCATCAGGAAACCGGAGACGTGTTCGCCGAACGCCAGGCGCGTTGCCTGGTCGGGAAACTGGCGCTCAATGCGGCTGGTGAAGACCACCGGCGTCATGCCGCGCTGGTGGGCGTGGGTTACTTGCGCCAGCACTTCCTGGAGCAATACCGGGCTCTGTTCCGGCATCCGGCTGACATCCACTTCCACGGCAACGACGCCTTTTTGTTGCAGCAACATGGCAAGTTGCTCGGTGGTTTTCTTGACATGCGACCCGACCACGATCACGCCGGGGCGACCGTTTTTGACATAGCGTTGCATGTCCTCGGCAGGCACTGGTTGCGGCGGCAGCTTGGCCAGCGCGGTCAATAAACTGGCGGCGCTGCGAAACAGGAAGCGCTTGCCCTGGCTGGCGGCCTGTTCGAGGTCGTCGGCAAAGCGGTTGAGGTCGGTCTGGTTTTCCGCATCCACCACGCAGCAAGCGTTATTCTGCAAGGCCATCAACCGGTCCAGCGTACCGGCGCGAATGTCGTCCAGGGTGAAGCGCACCACTTCGTCGGCTTTGATCCTGCCCTGGGTTTTTTCTTCGACATAGTCAGGCAGATAGCTGTGGCTGTAACCGAACACGGAATCGCGAGCGAACTCGGTTTCGTGTACCGGTACGGCTTTTCCATCCACCTTGAGGTAATGCACGCTGTCCACGGTGAAACGTCCGCCTTCGAAAAAAGCCGGGATCAGGAAGTGGGCGTCGAACGGTCCCAACTGCTCGGCCATGACGTCGGTTTCCACCGGGTAATGACCGCGCAGGGTCGAGTCGGAGCGGCTGACAAACAACGCCGGCTGATCAAAATCCGTCATCGCCAGCTTCAGATTGTGGCATGCCTCGCGCGTTATCTGCGAGGCTTCCGTTGCGCCCATGCCGCGCGTATTGGTGAGCACGAACATCAGTGGCGAAGCATCGGCCAGACCCTGCTTGAGTGTGGCCACGTCCCAGCGGGTGAGCAGCAGACAGCCGTGTACGGTCTGTGAGCCGGTGGGGTCGTCGTCCAGAACAATGATTTTTGGTTGCATCTTGTTAAGACCGGGTTAAATCATGAAAACACGGCGTGACCAGACTGGCGGAGACACGAGAAATACAAACACGCTCGCGTCTCCTGTGGCCGTTTATTTGCCGAGCAAGGCCTGCGCACGCTGTTCCAGCGCCTTGGCGTTCATGCCGTTGAGGTCGAACAGCTGACCTGCGGTCGCGGTGGTTTCGCCGCGCTGCCAGCAGAAGGTTTCACGACGCGCTGCGCGCGTTCTCAGCAGTACCGGTTCCAGCATTGCCGAGGGGCCGCCGCTGACGGCGATCAGCGCATCGCCGTGGAACAGCGCATCGAAATCCGCATCGTTCATGAACTTGCCGTCGGGCTGCGATACGGTGTTCCATGCAACGTCGGTTGGACGATACAGGCGGCGCGGGTTGACCACCGAGACGATGCGCACGCCAACGCCTTGTTTGGCCAGCGCTTCGGCTGCTTCGAATACCGGCAGCAGCACCATGTCGCCAGTGACTGCGAACACGACTTTTCCGTTGCCATTCTGATCCATCAAAGTGATCGCGCCTTCCTCGATTGCGGTACGGCTTTGCGCCAGTGTGGTGCGTACCGGCAGCGGCGTTTTCGAGGCGGTGATCACGATGCCTTTATTGTGGGTTTTCAGCGCCCATTCGTAAGCCGCCTGAATCGAGTTGGCGTCAGTCGGGAACAGCGGGAACACATTGCCGTTGCGCATCATGGCGGCGAAGTAGGCCTCGACCTCCGGGCGCTGATGGGTCCAGCCATTGCGTCCCTGCTCCAGTGCGCCGGCGGTGAACAGCGTCACCGTGCTGGGGGTTTTGCGGCGCAGTTCGGCCATCGCCTGGATCACGGTCTGCCAGATCGGCAGGCCGTTGATGACGAAGGACTCATACGAGCACCACAGCGATCTGCCGCCGAACAGCGACACGGCAGCGGCCAGACCGGCACAGGCATCCTCGTTGAGCGGCTCGTAAACCTGGCCGTTCGGGCCCTGGAAGTACAGTTCGTCCACCGTCGGGTGGCGGATGGTCAAGGCCTTGTTGATGTTGGCCATGGCCGAGGCTTCGTTGCCGTCGGCATTGGTGACGATGAAGCGCGGATCGCGCTTGCCCACTGCGCCGACTACTTCACCAAACGCGGTGGTCGGTATTTTGTTTTCCTTGCCGGGTTCGAATTCGGTCAGCGGCAGTTCGCCGAGGTCGGGCAGATCCAGCTCGAATTCCGTCACCACGGTTTTCACGGCCGGGCCGCCGCCGGCATGGCGGAAATTCTCGCGTACCAGTTCCCACGCTGCGGTGGATAGTGCGCGGCGTTGCAGTCCGGACACGACGTCTGCGCTCTCCAGGGTGTGATGGGCGTAGAGGTTGTGCGACTTGGAACCGGTGGCATGCACGCCGGTGCCTTTCAGTTGCTTGAGAATCAGCACCGACAGTTCCCCGTTGAGCGCATGTTGTGCGGCGGCATCGCTGGCTTTCAGCACTGCACCGGCAAATGCCACGCGTTTTTCCCACGAGAACAGCGAGCTGTCGACATAGGCGCCGTCCTGGTTCTGGTCGTCGAATTCCTTGGCGTCCACCAGATACACATGCTTGAAGCCGTGCGCCTTCCAGTAGGCCGTCATGCGTGCATTGTCCCAGGTCGAAACCATGCTGTGATGTTCCTGGGAGTAGCCGTTCCACACCAGGATAGGCAGGAAGTTGGTGGCCTTGGGGTAGGCGGTATTGAAGTGCACCATCGCACTCATGATGTACGGCTCGCCCAGACCGCCGTCGCCGATGGTGACCGGGAACAGTTTGCCGGGGTGGAGCAGGGCGCCGGCCATGGCGAAGTGCTGGCCCTGGCCCAATGGGCCGGCGGGCGCCAGCAGGCCGGGAATGGCGCCGGACAGGTGACCGAGCAAGCCATGGCTTTCACGGAAGCGGTCGCGCATCTGCTGCACCGTGGTAATGCCCATTTGTTCCAGCGAGGTGTCGAGGAACATGGCGCTATAGAAACCGGGCGCGTGGTGGCCGACTTCGGTCACGATGTTGGTATGGCCCAGCATCACCATGGATGCATAGGCTTCCGCGCTGCTGGCGAAGCCGCCGGGATGCCCGGAGGACTTGGCGCCGGTGACCTGCAGCGTGAGATAACGCAGGCCGTCAGCCACCAGCAATGTCTGGTAGGCGGCCTTGGTGTCGCTGGCATCCTTGACGCAAGAGACTTTGTCCGACAGGCACGGCGCGTCGCCCATTTGTGCAAAATCCGGCATGGATTCCGCGAAATATTGAATGCCCTCGCAAAACGCCGGGATGGTTTGGGGTTCGACCAATTGCTTTTCCGTGCTCATTTTCGTCTCCAGAAAAATTCAGAAAACTGCTATCACAGCAAAATCCGCTTGCTGTATTAAATTTCGTATTGTGAAATCACAATTCGCTCTATGAGAAATACTAACAAAGCCACTACTTAATTGCAATTAATTCAAGGCAGTTGGTCAGGCGACGCGGTTTTGCGGCGAGCCGCGGGAAAAAGCGTCGATATTGTCGGTCAGCTGGTCGGCCAGCGTCTGCATGGCCTCGCGGCTCGACCAGGCAATATGCGGCGTCAGGATGAAATTGGGTAAATCCAGATCCAGCAATGGATTACCCGGGCGCGGTGGTTCGGTGTCCAGCACGTCGAATCCCGCGCCGCCGATTCGGCCGCTTTGGAGTGCTGCGAGCAGCGCCGATTCATCCACCAGGCCGCCGCGAGCGGTGTTGATGAGCAGCGCGCCTGACTTCATCAGGCCGAATTCCCGGGTGCCGATCAAATTGCGCGTATCCGGATTGAGCGGCAAATGCAGGGAGAGGGCGTCGCTATCGCGCAGCGTGTGCTCGAAGTTCGTATAGCCTGACCGTACCGATGTTGCCCCTTTGTGTTCGGCGATCAGCACTTTCATGCCGAAGGCCGAGGCGAGACGGCCGACTGCCTGCCCGATTGCACCGTGGCCGATCAATCCCAGTGTGCTGCCATGCAGGTCGCGTACCGGATGGGTAAACAGGCAGAACTGGCCAGCGCGTTGCCATGCGCCGTCGCGCAGGTCGTTGCGGAACGCGAGCAAATTGCGGCGTAGCGCGAGCATCAGCATGAACACGTGTTCCGGCACGGTGTGCACCGAATAGTTGCGGATGTTGGATACGACGATGTTGCGCTCGCGACAACAGGCAATGTCCACGTTATCCGTCCCGGTGGCCGCAATGGCAATCATTTTCAGGCCGGGAAGTTGTTCCAGCGTTTCACGACGCAGCGCAACCTTGTTGGTGATCACGATGCTGGCGTCGCCTAGTCGTGCCAGCACCTGATCAGGATTGGTCGCCGGATAGTCTTCCCAGGCATGGGGAAAAGCCGGACGGCGGATGTCGGCGATGATGCTTGCGGAATCCAGAAAGACGATTTTTTCCATCGGGATTAGTCCTCGCTGCCAATGCCGGACATGCGCTCCAGCACCTTGACCACTGCGGCAGAATCCAGCTCCGCGTCGCCGCTGCCCATCAGGGCATTGAGATGCTGCGTAACCAGGGCGGCGGCGGGCAGCGCCACACCCAGTTGATGGGCGGTTTCCATGACGATGCGCATGTCCTTCTGATGCAGACCAACCTTGAAGCCGGGCTTGAAATCGTTGTCCAGGATACGCTGACCGTGCACTTCCATGATTTTGCTGCCGGCAAAGCCGCCCATCAGCGCTTCGCGCACCTTGGCCGGATCGGCGCCGTTGCGGCGCGCAAAGGTCAGGGCTTCGGCCACGGCCTCGATGGTCACCGCTACCACGATCTGGTTGCAGGCCTTGGCGACTTGACCGGCGCCGTTGCCGCCGACGTGGACAATGTTTTTTCCCATGCATTCGAACAGCGGTTTGACACGTTCGAATACCTCCGGCTTGCCCCCTACCATGATCGACAAGGTGGCGTTGATCGCACCGGTTTCGCCGCCGGAAACCGGCGCATCCAGCATGTCGATACCCTGCGTGGCCAGACGCGCAGCGAATGTTTTGGTAGCAGTCGGCGAGATGGTGCTCATGTCCACCACCACCGAGCCCGGTCGTGCGCCATGAATCACGCCGTGTTCACCGAACAGCACCGCTTCCACGTCAGACGTGTCTGACACGATTGTGAAAATAATGTCGGATTGGGTGGCGACTTCAGCTGGAGAGGCGCATCTGATGGCCCCGGCGTCCGTCAGCCTCTGCAAGGCCGCCGGGCGGCGTGCAAAAGCGTGTAGTGCATGGCCGCTCTTGATGAGATTAAGGGCCATGGGGCAGCCCATGATGCCAGGGCCAATGAAACCGACAGTGATAGACATGCTGACTCCTCGAGCAATCGTTCAAATAACCCGGTTCTAAAAAAGCTTTTAGAACCGGTGGATCAGCCATAGGCTGAATGGCAGCGTGAACCAGAATAGCAGTGTGCTCCACCCGACCAGCAGCGCACCGGCCTCGGTATCCAGGTGAAAGCGGTCGGTCAGGATCAATATAGTCAACATGGTGGGCATGCTGGTTTCAATGACAGCCGCAAATTGTGGTTCGTTTGCCGGTGCAAACAATAATCTTGCGACGACCCATGCCATCAGCGGCATCAGCAGCAGCTTCACGGCGGCAGTTGTCAGGATCACGCCGTTTGGCCGCAGCCTGCGCCAGGGAATGGACAGGCCGAGCACGAACATCATGATCGGAATGGTCGCCTCGCCGATCATCCGGGCAGCGTGAACCAGCGGTTCGTAGGCCAGGCCGGTGACATGCAGCGTGGCGCCGATAATGAATGCCCAGATCGGCGGCATGCCCAGCATCACGCGCCAGATGGGCTGGCGGGCGACGGCTGCTTCCGGCGGGCCGAGCCGGGTACAAATCCACACGCCCAGGCTCCATACCAGCGGTACAGTCATCAGCATGTCGTGGAATGCCGGATAGCGGGCCGCCTGCGGACCGTATAGAAACGTCAGGACCGGCATGCCGATGAAGAAAGTGTTGCCGAACATGCCGCCTACCACCAGCGCGGCACGCGTGCCATTGTGCAAGCCGCGCCCTATTGGCGAGTGATAAAGCAGCCCATACAGGACGACCGCAGTCAGTAACGAGCCAATGCCGCCCAATAGCGGCACCATCAGCAGGCCGGGTGTAATCGGCGTGGTGGCGGCAATGGAAAACAGGATCGCCGGAAAGAACAGATTGAGAACCAGTTGATTCAACTGGATGCGCAAGGTTTTGCTGGGCATCTCCTGAAAATAGGCAGGCCAGATCGCGCCTGCGCCAACCAGAATGGCGATCGGCAGCATGACCTCGATCATCAGTTTTGCCAGATGATTCAGATCCATGTTTTTATAGAGCCCTGATATGGGCAGCCTTGCTAATCAGTGGAGAGCCCGCTGAGCCACGACTGCCTTGCATTCGATCTGGATAAAACTAGCCAAGCGTGGGCATGATCAGGGTCGAGGCACTGCGATCCGACTGTTCCGGCCAGCGGCTGGTGATGGCTTTGGTACGCGTGTAGAAATACACACCTTCCATCCCGTGCATGTGCAGGTCGCCGAATAGCGAGGATTTCCAGCCACCGAACGAAAAGAACGCCATGGGAACAGGAATCGGCACGTTGATGCCGACCATGCCGACTTCGATTTCGTGCTGGAAACGCCGCGCCGCCGCGCCCGAACCGGTGAAAATCGCAGTGCCGTTGGCATAGGGATTGCTGTTGACCAGCTTGATGGCGTCGTCGTAACTGGCCACGCGCAAGATGATCAGTACCGGGCCGAAGATTTCCTCCCGATAAATATCCATTTCGGTGGAAACATGGTCGAACAGGGTCGGTCCGACAAAGAAGCCATTTTCGCATCCGGATACCTGAATGCCACGCCCGTCCGTCACCAGGGTAGCGCCTTGTGCCACGCCGCTATCGATGAGGCCGACAATTTTGTCGCGGTGCTGCGCCGAAATCACCGGGCCCATGTCGACACCTTTGCGGTCGCCAGGTCCGACCACCAGTTTCTCGGCTTTTTCCTTGAGCCTGGCCACCAGCGCGTCAGCGATATCGCCGACGGCCACCACGGTAGAGATCGCCATGCAGCGTTCTCCCGCTGAGCCGTAGGCGGCACCCATGATGGCATTCGCAGTGAAATCCAGTGCGGCATCAGGTAATACCACGGCGTGATTTTTGGCACCGCCCAGGGCCTGCACGCGCTTGCCGTGATGTGCCGCGGTTTCATAAATATATCGGGCGACTGGCGTTGAGCCGACAAAAGAAACGGCACGCACGTCGGCATGACTAAGCAGGGTATCGACCGCCTCCTTGTCGCCGGGTACCACGTTGAACACGCCATCCGGCAATCCCGCTTCCTTGAACAGTTCCGCCATGCGCAGGCTGCATGAAGGCACTTTTTCCGAGGGCTTGAGCACGAAGGTATTGCCGCAGGCGATGGCGAGCGGGAACATCCACATCGGTACCATGGCCGGAAAATTGAATGGCGTAATCCCGGCGCAGACACCGATCGGTTGCAGCATGGAATGGCAATCCACGCCGCGTCCGACATTCTCCGCATGTTCACCCTTGAGCAGATGCGGTGCGCCGACGGCGAATTCCACCACTTCGATGCCGCGCTGCACGGAACCCGCCGCATCTTCCAGCGTTTTGCCATGCTCTTCGCTGGCCAGTTGTGCCAGTTCGGGGCGATGGGTTTCCAGCAGGTCGCGGAATTTATTCAGGATACGGCTGCGACGCAGCGGCGTGGTATCGCGCCAACCAGGAAATGCCGCCTTGGCGGCATTGATTGCATCGGTTACATCATCGTGACTGGCCAGCGGCACCTGGCGGATGATCGCGCCGGTCGCCGGATTGGTCACGCCGGCGGTACGCTGGCTGCGGCTTTCGGTACGCTGGCCATTGATCCACAGAGGCAGTATTGATTTTGACATGATTGATCTCCTGATTACATGGAAGCTGAATGAATCAAATTCATCACGATTGGGTAATGGTGACGTGTTGACAGTGGGTTTCGCGGATAGTCAGTGCGCCGATCAGGCCGACTACGGAAAATGCCAGCATGACACCCAACCCGCCCTGATAGTTGTGCTCCGAATAGACTCTGGCACCGGCCTGCATCCGCCCGTTCCAGCCCTGGTCCATTACCCAGCCCACCAGCGGTTGCAGGATCGCCGCTCCCAGAAACGCCCCGGTATTGATGACGCTGGTTGCCATGCCGGACAGCGCAGGCGGATTGACCTCTTTTGCGCATGCCCATGACAGCGTAAAACCGGCGGCGCTGAACCCCATGACGGCAAACAGCAGGTAGTTTTGGCCGGGCGGCAGATGCCAGTCGAATACGATGGGTAGCCAGCACAACACATACACTGTCAGGCCGCCGATGATCACCGGCAGACGTTTGCCGATCCGATCCGACAGGGTGCCCAGTGCCAACGCCCCCAGCGCGAAACACATCAACAGCAACATGGTGTGATTGGAGGCGGTCGTGCGCTCCATTCCATACACATCATGCAGGTAGAGGATGGCCCACAGCCCGGCAAATGCGAACAGGCTACCGCCAATACCGAAGTTCGGCCAGAAACCGGGCCAGGTGGCGCGGTTCTTCATGACATTGAGCAAGCCGTCATACCAGTGGCCATGATGATGGGGGTGGGCTTCCTTGCCCTCCAGTTCGCGCATGGTAGGCAGGCCCGCCTCGCCCGGATGGCTGCGTACCAGAAACCACACCAGCACCGCCAGCACCAGAGAGAACACGCCGACCGCGACAAAGACATTGCGCCACGAGGTCTGCGAGGCCACCCAGACCAGCGGCGTGGCGGCCAGCACGGAACCCAGGTTGCCAAGCAGCAGCGATATGCCGCCAATGGTGCCGAAATGGCGGTCATGAAACCATACGGCATTGAGTTTCATCAGCGAAATAAACATGGCGGCAACGCCGCAACCGACCAGCAAGCGGCCCAGAGTGGCGAAGGCCAGCGTATCGGACATGCCGAACATCAGTGACCCCACACCGGATATCAGCGCACCGAAGGCGACAACTTTGCGTATGCCGAGCGTATCGGCCATTACGCCAACCGGTATTTGCATGACCGTATGGGCATAAAAATAGGCGGCCGCCAGGCTGCCGAGTGCCGCGCCACTGGTGTGGAAGGATTGCTGCAGGTGATTGGCGATCGCGGCAGGTGCCAGGCGATGGAAGAACGCCAGCATATAACCGACAATTACCAGTGTGTAGCTGGTCCAGCGCAGACGGCGCATGCGGGCGTGGATGAGAGTGGGCATGTTGAATGAGCCGGTTCAAGATCTTTATAACGAAGCAAAGACAAAATTTCAAATCACGGGGATTGCGGCAGCTGTTGAAACAGGACAGCGCGAATTTCTGCACCCTGCACAGGGTTTATCCGCGTCAGCTGCTGTCTCCGTGGTTGTTCCGGCGATAACCCGCGTTAATGAGCCGCGCCCAGGTACGCCGCTCTTACTGCCGGATCATTTTTAAGCTGTTCGGCCGGTCCGTGGCAGAAAATCCGACCGTTTTCCATGACATAGCCATAGTCGGCCACATTCAATGCGGCTGCTGCGAACTGTTCCACCAGCAGCATGGTGATACCGCGGGTTTTCAGCTCGCGGATAATGCGGAATACCTCTTCCACCAGCAGGGGAGCCAGACCCATTGAGGGTTCGTCCAGCAGTAACACCTCGGGATTAAGCATCAGCGCCCGGCCCATGGCCAGCATTTGCTGTTCGCCACCGGAGAGCGTTCCGGCCAGCTGGGTTCGACGTTCCTGAAGACGCGGAAACAGATCGAATATGCGGTCGAGGTCGCCTTGTACATCGCCACGTTCGCGGCCGAAGGTGAGACGTGGAAATGCACCCAGAATCAAATTGTCGGTGACCGACAGCGTGGAAAATACGCGTCGGCCTTCCGGTGAGTGCGCCAGGCCGGTACGGGCGATCCGGTGTGATTCCATGCCGGTGATGTCTTTGCCATTGAGGCGGATTTCTCCGTCAGCCGGCTTGATCATGCCGGACACGGCACGCAGGGTGGTTGTCTTGCCCGCGCCGTTGGAGCCGATCAGGGTGACGACTTTGCCTGGTGGTACGTCAATGGAAATGCCATGCAGCACTTCAACCTTGCCATATGCGGCGTGCAGATTTTTTACCTGTAACATATATTGAACCTCTTAAACCGCATCGGCGTTGCCGCCAAGATAGGCTTCGATAACCTTGGGATCTGCCTGCACTTCGGCGGGCTTGCCTTCGGCAATTTTCTGGCCGAAATCGAGTACCGTGACCGTGTCTGAAATACTCATCACCACATCCATGTGGTGTTCGATAAGAATGACGGTAATACCATGGCCGCGGATTTTCTGGATCATGCCGACCAGTTCCTTGATATCCGGGGCGGTCAGGCCAGCCGCGGGCTCATCCAGCAACAGCAGGCTAGGATTCAGTCCCAGTGCGCGGGCAATCTCCAGCAGGCGCTGCTTGCCGTAAGGCAGGTTGCGCGCTTCTTCGTTGGCCAGATCGGCCAGACCGACAAATTGCAGGAGGCTGGCGGCGCGCAGGCGTGCCTCGCGCTTTTCCTTGAGGCAGCGCCGGGTATGGAAGATGACGTCAAATGTGTTGCTGCGGTAGGTATGGTGCAGGCCCACCAATACGTTTTCGATTGCGGTCATTTCGCCGAACAGCTGTACGTTCTGGAAGGTCCGCGCGATACCTTCGCCGGCAATGGATGAAGGCGCGGTGCCGGAAATGATCTTGCCGTTGAATTCGATCTCGCCCGCGGTCGGTGTATAGATACCGGTGAGCACATTCATCATTGTGCTTTTGCCCGAACCATTCGGTCCGATCAATCCGTGCACCGTGCCTTTGGTGATATTCAGCTGGACTTCGTTGAGCGCCTTCAGACCGCCGAATTGCATGAGGACATTGCGCGCCTCAAGCAGATTGCCGTTGGCAGTGACTTTGCAATCCGGGACTAGCCAGGCCTGCTGCGCGTCACCCTTGTCGGTAATCAATTCATGCTTGTGTATCCACTGCGGCCGGATTTTCTGCACGACATTGCGCAGAAATCCCATGATGCCGTCTGGCAGGTAATAGACCACAAACAGGATCATCGCGCCGAAAATCGTCAGGCGATAGTCGGTAATATTGTGGATCCAGAAACTGAAACCGGCCAGGCCCACGGTGAATAACAGCGGGATAGCGACCTGTAGTGGCGTACGTTTTTTGGCGAGCACCGTGTAAATCGAATACAGCACGCCCGATACTGCCATGATCACTGCGATTTTGCGGAACAGGTCTATATCAGACAATACGTTGGGCAGCATGACGATAATGATGGCGCCCAGAATCGGGCCGGATCGTGTTTTGCGCCCGCCCATGATCAGCGCCAGCAGGAACATGATGGTCAGTTCAAAACTGTAGGTATTGGGTGAAATGTATTCTTCGGAATAGGTAAACAGGCTGCCTGCCAGACCTGCCAGCGCAGCACTGAAAACAAAAGCGTAGACCTTGTAGGCGTATACGCTCACCCCCATGCAGTCGGATGCCACCGGGCTGTCACGCAAGGCTTCGAAGGCGCGGCCAAGGTAGGATTTGACGATGCGGTGAACCACTGCGATGGTTACCAGTAATGCCACCAACACAATATAGTAGTAGTCGGTACCGGTGATCTGATGTCCGAAAAATACCGGTTTGCGCAGCGAAATTCCGAGCGGGCCATTGGTCAGGAAATCCATCTCGTTGATCAGTATCTGGACAATAGTGCCGAACGCCAGTGTCACCATGGCCAGATAAGGGCCCGTCACACGCAGTGCCGGGAGTGCCAGAAGGGCACCGAACAGGGCGGTGACAACGATGCTGGCGGGCACCGCGAGCAGGAATGGCACACCCAGCTGGAAGTTGAGTACACCAGCTGTATAGGAACCCACGCCGAATAACGCGGCATGCCCGAGCGAGACTTCGCCCACGTAGCCGACCACGATGTCGAGGCCAAGCAGCAGGATTGCATAGATACCGATGACCACCATCAGGTGGATGTAATACGGATTGGTCCAGACCATGGGCAGGGACGCAAGTACGCCCAATGCCAGGATGAAAGAGATTTTTTTGATGGCGCCCATGCTTATACCTTGTTGATGACGGTTTTACCGAACAGACCGGCGGGCTTGATAGCGAGCACTAGCAATAGCAGTACCAGACCAGGAACGTCTTTGTAACCAGTGGAGAGATAGAATCCGGTGGTCGTTTCCGCAATTCCCAGCAGCAGGCCGCCGACAATCACCCCCATGCCGCTATTGAGACCGCCGATAATCGCCACGGAAAAAGCTTTTAATCCCAGTACCACGCCCATGGTGGCACCGGTTAGCGTCAAGGGGGCGACGAGCACACCCGCAAAGGCAGCAGTCATGGAACTCAAGGCATACGAGAAGGTGATCACCATGCGGGTATTGATGCCCATCAGCCCGGCGGCGTCGCGGTCATTGGAAGTGGCAACCACTGCCTTGCCATAGATGGATTTACGATTGAATATTTCCACCGCCAGCATCATGCCGAGGGCGCCAATCACAACCACTATTTCCATGGGCAACACATGGACACCATGGAAAGAGAGCGGGGATTCCGGTAGCGGCGAAGGAAACTTGAGATCGTCGCGACCCCAGATGTTTTCCGCCACGTTCTTGAAAATGATGCCCAGCGCGATCGTGCCCATGATCCAGCCGAATTCGGATTTGTTCTTGAGCGCGGGACGCACGGCGACGCGTTCTACCACGACTCCCTGCAGTGCACCGAAAACCAGTACCAGCGGGATCATCAGCCAGTAATTCATATGACCAACCAGGGTCAGACCGACCAATGCACCCAGCATCAGCGCCTCGCCTTGACCGAAGTTAAGGGTGCGCGAAGTGGCAAATGTCAGTTGATAACCAAAAGCAATCACAGCGTAAATCATGCCGAGTGATATGCCGCTTACAATCAGTTGCGCGAGAATTTGCATGGGGGGCTTTCCATCTAAAATGAGCCGGGAACGGATGATCCGTCCCTGGCTCATGATTTGCTACAGGCTTACCTGTGCACAGATTACTTTTTGGAATGAGGCTTGACTTGTTTCGGCCCTGCCAGATCAGCTTCGTCAGCATAAACCACACGCCCGCCCTTGACTTCACCCATGACGGTCATATTCATGGTGATAGCTTCATGATTATCATGAGTGTATGGGTGATTGTAAGTTGTGATCACGCCCGCCACCGGGGTGCGCAGATTTTCCAGCGCTTGACGGATTTTTGGGCCGTCGGTGCTGCCAGCCTGCTTGATGGCGGCCGCCAGAAGGTACATTGAGTCGTAACCCTGAGCAGCGGAGACCGGGGAAGGAATGCGATCGACTTTATAAGCCTGTTGATAGGCGGCAATAAATGCCTTGCGCTTCGGCGTATTGGGTTCCTGGATGAAGGTTTGCGGCATGCGTGCACCTTCGCCATTCTTGCCGGCATTGTCAATGAAGTTGCCCATTGACAGGGTCCAGCTGCCGATCATCGGCACTTTCCAGCCCAGTTTTTCCATGCCGTTGGCGATTTGCGCCAGTTCAGGCCCGATGCCGTAAGTGAGGATCGCTTGGGCGCCGGCTGCTTTGGCCTTGAGCAACTGAGCGGTCATGTCCACATCCTTGATATTGAATTTTTCTTCCGCAACCGGCTTGATGCCTTTCGCCGCCAGCGCTTTTTCCAGGTCTTCGCGACCAAGCTGGCCGTAGTTGGTCGAGTCGGCGAGGATGGCTACCTTGGTGAATTTGCGCTTTACGATCGCGTCATTGACGATCAGCGCGGACTGGATAGTGTCGTTGGCGGAAGTGCGGAATACATAGTTGTCGGGATATTGCGGGGGCAGGAACTGTTTGGTGACGATAGATCCGGTAGCGACGTTGTTGATGACCGGAATTTTTGCTTCTTCATAGAAGCGTTGGGCTGCCAACGATACACCGGTATTAATAAATCCAAGTGCTGCGATCACATGTTCCCGGTTAATCAGTTCCTGGGTGACTTGAATACCGCGGCTGTTATCTGCCTGATCATCACGCTCAATCAGCTCGATCTGGCGACCCAGGATGCCGCCGTTGCGATTAATTTCAGTTGCCGCCAGTTTCACACCGTCGCGCATGCTGACGCCCATCGGTGCGGAACCGCCGGTGAAGGGGCCCGAAACGCCAATCTTGATCGGTTCCGCAGCAATTGCTGCGGAGGTGGCGCACAGCGCAAGCGCTGCTACCAGTGTCTTAAGACTATTTTTCATATACTGCTCCATGGGTCGTGGTAGTAATGTCAAACCGTTAGGCGGATTGACGGCAGGTTCCATGCCGCGCAGAGGCGGTCACGGAATTTCATATTATAAAATTGATTGCTGCACTATGGGATACTCTAGCTGATTACTTTTCTGATTTCAAGAATTCGTGTGGATACAAAGATAAAAGAATCATTGATAATATTATGAATATTCTTAATTATCGGCTTCATTCGTTACTTAATCCGGGTCGGAAACCAGAATAACCAATACACGATAAGGACCATGCGCGCCGAGCGTGACGGTTTGCTCAATATCAGCCGTACGGGATGGTCCGGAAATGAAATTGACTGCACGCGGTGGAAACGGATGCTCTGCGCGCAGCAAATCCCATGCGTCTTCCATCGACGCCACAATTCGCTGTGTGTTTAGTATGGCAACATGCGTTTCCGGCAACAGGCTATTGCTGGCAGGTGTTTCCGGCCCGGATAACATCATCAGTGTACCGGTTTCGGCTATAGCGCAAAACACGCCGGTGATGCCGACCATATCCTGGCCATTGGCACAACGCGCGGAAATTTCCAGACTCGCTGCGCTCCATGGCAGGCAACTGACGGCAGGCCAACAAACCCCACGAACCGGCAGATGTCTTTCATTCAGATAATGTGCTACTTGTGCCGGAATCTCTGCTGTGCTTGCGACGTCGATGACATCGCTGGATAACTCTAAGGCGCGTTCCTTGAAAAGTGGGGTCAGGTTAACCTGTATGGCAGGCGCTGGCCCGCGCGGATGCTCTGCAAGGTAGGTGTCGATTTCAGCATTCCTGCTGCCGAGTACCATGCCAATGCGAGCCAAAATCCGTTCACGGGCGCTCAAGAAAGTTTCCTTTGCCGATAAAGTTCCCGGAAAGTTTTTCCATGCGGCGCCGGCAAGTCCCGGCCTGTAGTCCAGCCGGTTGCTGTTGGCAAGTGATGTAACAGACGTTCCTTGCCCCCAGAGAATCGTAAAATACGAACGGCAATTTTAGTTGCCAAAGCATAAGCAACAGGGCGACGAGCCAGCCATCCCCACAACTTGAGAACGGTTTTTTCTTGCCAGGATTTCAGCCCCCGATCCATCTGTTTTTCACGTAGCTGGCGCAGAAGATCCGGGAGCGGAATTTTTACCGGACAAACTACTCCGCAGGCGCCGCAAAGTGTTGAAGCGTTCGGCAGATCAGGCGCATTCTCCAGACCTACAAAAGTGGGGGTCAGGATCGAGCCCATCGGCCCCGGATACACCCAGCCGTAGGCATGCCCACCAATATTCTGGTATACCGGGCAATGATTCATGCATGCGCCGCAGCGGATGCAGCGCAACATGCTTTGCATTTCGCCACCAAGCAGACTGCTGCGGCCGTTATCGACGAGAATGATGTGAAAATGCTCGGGGCCATCCTGGTCGTCCGCTTCTTTTGTGCCGGTCAGTACTGACACATAATTGGTGATGGATTGGCCAGTGGCGGAGCGTGGCAGCAGACGCAGCAGGGTGGTGACATCTTCAAGTGTCGGGACGACTTTTTCAATGCCGGTGATTGCGACATGCACACGCGGCAGCGTCGTCACCAAGCGGCCATTACCCTCGTTGGTCACAATCAGCGCCGAACCCGTTTCGGCTATCAGGAAGTTGGCCCCCGAGATGCCCATATCAGCAGCAAGAAAGCTGGGGCGAAGAATCTCGCGTGCCTCACGGCATAATTCGGTAATGTCGGTATTGCGAGGCCGATTGTGCTTCTCTGCGAACAGGTCGGCAATATCCTCCTTGTTCTTGTGCACCACGGGGGCAACGATATGGGAAGGGGCTTCGTGGGCAAGCTGCAGGATATATTCACCCAGATCGGTCTCCATCACCTCAATGCCTGCGGCCTCTAGCGCTTCATTCAGACCGCATTCCTCGGTGACCATGGATTTGGATTTGGCAACCTTGCGGACCTGATGTTGCGCAGCAATTTCAGTCACGATACGGTTCACGTCGGCATCGCTTTCGGCCCAGTGAACGATCGCCCCGCGTGCCTTGGCTTGTTGTTCAAAGCGTAGCAGCCATTGATCAAGATTGCCCAGCACGCGGTCGCGGATAGCCGCAGCGGCAGTGCGTGTTTCCTCGAAATCACCTATTTCACCGATGACAGCTGCACGGCCTTCGACAAAACGGGTCTGTAGGCGCGATAGTGCGTTCTGCAGTTTTGCGTCGTTGAGCTTTTGCGTGACCGAGCGTTTGAAATGAATCGAAGAGACTTGCATCAGGTGTCATCCTCGTTACCCGCAAGCACTTCCGCGATGTGCAGCACGCGCGTGGTGTGATTGCCACGTCGACGCAAGCGGCCTTCCATGTTGAGCATGCAGCCGAGATCACCTGCGACAATGGCGCCAGCGCTGGTGGCTTCGATATGCTTGCATTTGTTGTCCGCCATGCGCGTGGATAATTCTCCGAATTTAACTGAAAATGCACCACCAAAGCCGCAACAGGTTGTGGATTCAACCATTTCAACAAGCGTGACGCCGGGCAATTTAGCCAGCAAGGCGCGCGGCTGATCTTGTATGCCAAGCTCATGCAGGCCCGAGCAGGAATCGTGATAGGTAATCGTGCCCTTGAAGCGGCCGGGAATGACAGCGAGCTTGACCACGCTGGTAAGAAAATCAGTGAGTTCGTAGGCGTGCTGACTCAGACGCTCAATTCTACTCTGTAAGGCTGGATCATCGCGAAACAGATCGGGGTAATGTATCCGGATCATGCCGGCGCAGGAGCCTGATGGCGCCACGACATAGTCACAGGTTTCAAATTCTTCGAGAAATTTCAGCGCCAGTGCCTTGGCGGTTTCGCGGTCACCGGAATTGTAGCCAGGCTGGCCGCAACAAGTTTGATTCTCTGGTACAACAACTTCGCACCCTGCGGCTTCGAGCAAACGGAGTGCTGAGAAGCCTATGCCGGGGCGCATTGCATCCACCAGGCAAGTGACAAATAATCCTACGCGCATTGTTTATCCCCGCGATCGACCGCCGGCTATTGCCTGCGGAGTCATGGCATTGAAGGGCATAACGCGAATTGGTGCTGCTATGCCGCCATGAAAATTTTTTGCATAATGATCCTTTATTTCATATGCTGCAACAACACTGAAAATAATTCTGGATTACGAGGGGGAAAGTCATTGAGTATAGATGAGCCCAAGTCATCGATTCAAGTCATTGATCGCATGATGAAACTGTTAAATGTGCTGGCTGATCACGCAGAGCCTCTGGGTCTGAAACAGCTGGCCGCCCAGACGAGCCTGCACCCATCAAGCGCCCACCGGATCCTCGGCGTAATGGTGGAAAAGGGGTTTGTAGAACGGATTGAACCCGGAAGCTATCAGCTTGGCATCAAGCTGCTTGAACTTGGAAATCTGGTCAAGGCGCGCATCAATGTGCGGCAGGTGGCGCTGCCTTTCATGCAAAAACTGCGCGATGAACTGGACGAAACGGTGAACCTGACTTTACGCCAGGGCGATGAAATAGTTTATGTAGAGCGCGTGACTGCAGCCAAATCGATGATGCGGGTGGTACAGGTAGTTGGCACGCGCGCGCCGTTACATATTACGGCTGTCGGGAAAATCTTCCTTGCGGAAGATGGTCAGAAAGGCTGTGAGGAGTATGTGCTGCGTAGCGGTATGCCGGCCTACACCAAAAATACGATTACAACCCTTGAAAGATTGCGGGAAGAAGTTGATAAGGCTGAATGTGCCGGATTTGCCCTTGATCAGGAAGAAGCAGAAAAGGGAGTATGTTGCATCGGTGCTGGCATTTGTGATTCTTCTGGGAAGCTGGTGGCCGGCTTGTCCATTTCAGCCCCCGCGGAGCGAATTGATTACAAATGGTCTCGAAGGGTAAAGGACGTCGCCGGTGAAATCTCGCGCGCCATGGGATATCCCGGCTAGACGGATCGACGGGTGGGATGGCGAGAAGAATCGGATAAGCTGAGTTTGACGGGTACTGGCCCACTATCAGGATACTTTGGGGTAAATATTGCAGGAAACTTTTTATCGGCCCGACAGTGAATTGTTTCGTACTACGCGAAGCCTGCCCGCTGCTATTTACAATCGGGCGCATACCCTGCTGACGCAAAGCCGGACAGGTTGTGTCTTTGTCCCGATACGGACAATGCAATATATGGCCGTACTGGATGCAGCCGAATTTATTTTTGTGGACAGGGAACGCCCCGATCTGATCGAGCTGGCATGGCAGTCATTTCACCCAGGCCATCGCGATTCACTGGAGGATCCGGTTCCATTCGAGTTGGTGTATTACGACGAACGTGCGACCTCGACCATGCAGCGCTTGGTTGTGGAGTTCAATAAAGCGCTGCTCCTGTTATCCGAGCGGCGTGCGGTAGGTATGCAAACCGCCAGAATTCTCAGTTTTTCGCGTAAGTCTTAGATGAAGGCCGCAATGGTCTGCCGTCCAGTTTAAGCGCCACCAGTGTGGATGACTGGTGCTCAAGCCAGGTTTTGATGCGCTCAGCGTCGGCTACCCGAGCGTACTTCGCGCCGTCCAGCAGAACAATAATGACTTCTTTATGCGCAATTTTTGCCTGCATCACCAGGCAATGGCCGGCTTCGTTGATAAAGCCGGTCTTGGACAGGCCGATATTCCAGTTATCATTCCGCACCAGCCGGTTAGTGTTATGGAATTCGACACGTCGTACGATATGTCGCCATTCCTTTTTGTGCTTGTGACCGACGCGAACCAGCGCCGGGCGGGTAATTTCATAGCTGCCTGTGGTGGTTATATCGCGTATTTGCGGGTAGCGGGCGGCAGCTTCCACCATTTTCGCCAGATCTTCGGCTGTGGAACGGTTATTGCTGGTTAGTCCGGTAGGGTCTTCAAAAGTTGTGTGCATCATGTTGAGTGCACGTGCCTTGTTATTCATGGCTGCGATAAAACGCTGAAGCCCACCCGGATAGTTTCGCGCCAGGGCATGTGCCGCGCGATTTTCGGAAGCGATCAGGGCAAGGTGGAGTAGTTCGCCGCGACTCAGGGTCGTGCCGACCGCCAGACGCGAGCTGCTGTGACGTAAATTGTCAACATCAAGCGCGCTGATGGTGATGTTTTCATCCATGGGTTGATGCGCATCCAGCAATACCATGGCGGTCATCAGCTTGGTAATAGACGCAATCGGAGTCAGAAAATCGGCATTTTTCTGATACAGGGCCTGACCATTGTTCTGATTCAGTACCAAAACAGCCAATGAATTGAGCTTTGGCTCATTGGCCGGAAGATCGGGGATATCGGTTATATCATTTTGCGCAATGCGCGTGACGTGCTGCGTGTGCGGGCTACCGGTATGGGCATGCGCGACCGGTAAGGTAGTGAGTGAAGCGAGCAGAAAAATAAACAGCCTAGCATTCATGGTGTGCTTGTATAGGTCGCGTGAGATGGAATGTATCAAAAAAAGCGGCACTTGACGCAATAACTTTAGATTTATTTTAACTATCGGGCAAAGTGCTTGGAAAGCCTCGATTTTCATTGACATGCAGGATAATTTCAAATTATAAAGAACAACATGGGAGCTAGTCTGCATAAAATGCTCGAAAAAATAGATATAAATGCGCTCCCATCGCTACCGCATTTTTTGCTTAAATTGCTTATTGCCTGCGATCAGGAGGAGGTAAGTATCGGCGATCTTGCTGCATTGTTGCGTCAAGATCCTGCATTGAGCGCGAAGGTGATTGCCAGCGCCAGCATGCGCACCCAAGCCGGATCGGCCCGGCGTGGCCTGCTGTTGTCTGCTCTGCACACGTTGGGCGTAGATGAGGTGCGCGGCATTGCCCTGAATTCGGCATTGCAAGGCGCGACCCTGAAATCTTCAGCGGACTGGCATGAGATGCGGCAACTATGGCGACATGCTGTAGTGACAGCGCGGATGGCGCAGGCACTGGCAGACAAAATAGCTTACGTGGATACAGAAGAAGCCTATATGGCAGGTTTGTTGCACGATATCGGGCGCAACGCGTTAGGAGCGTGTTATCCGGCCGAATATATGAATACCCAGACAGGCTCGCATGATGAAAGTGTGCTGATGGCACGAGAGTCCCGCATATTAGGGGTGAACCATGCAGAAATAGGGGGAGCAATTGCACGTAATTGGGGTGTGCGCTCGTTCCTTGCGGATGCGATACGTTATCACCATGAATCGGCGGCTCGGCTTACCAATGCCCATCCGCTGTTGCGGATTGTCAGCGTGGCGCAACATCTCACCGAACTGGACGAGGATATGCCGCATGATGCACAAATATTGAGCCTGTTGAATCTAACACCTGCAGATGCGCAGGCAGTGGCGCAGCTTGCGCACGCACACCTGCGCGAGACGGAGCATGCTTTTGGATTGGAGCCTGAAGAGGCGACGGAGCTGGTAGAAAAGCCTGCACATGAAGAGGAGGGTGAGAGGCGGCGCTATAGAGCGGATCCGGGTCGCTCCAGTCCGTCTGTGCGAGACGTGGCCGACCAGAGGGTGCGCGAGCAACTGGCAGAACGTGTACGCGACATGGTCATGTTCGACACATTGAAAAACGGCCTGTTTGCAGCCGGCGACAATGCGGCCTGGCGCGGCGCGCTGAATAGCAGTTTGCGTGCCGCATTTGGCTTGAAAGACGCCATCCTGTTCCTGCCGCAAGGACGCGATGGCATGCTGCGAGGCGTCGGAGATGATGCCGAAGGCCTGGCCGCACAGATACTCATTCCACCCGATGATCCATACAGTATGCTGGCACTTACCCTGCGTCAGGGTCGTCCGGCGCATAGCCTGCAAGCGGAGACGCCCCCCTTGACTGTATTGGATGAGCAGGTGATCGGGCTGACCGGGAAAACCGCCATGTTGTGTCTGCCGCTGCTGGATGCGGGGGTGCCCATGGGATTGGCCGTATGTGGAATAGATCCGGCAGACGCGGCATTGCTGGACGAGCGCTTGCCCTTGTTGACGCGCTTTATGCGGCAGGCAGCCAGGGCGCTGCGGCAGAAGCAGAGTGCCAAGGCGGTATCTCCACCTCCACGGGTCGAGAATGCACGAAAAATCATGCATGAGGTTAATAACCCGCTCAATATCGTTAAAAACTATCTGCGTATTTTGGGCACCAAACTGCCGCAGCAAGACGCTGCACACGCTGATCTGAAAATCATTGCCGACGAAATAGACCGCGTCAGTAGCCTCCTTAAAAAGCTGCTTGGAGGTCAGGAAAATGCGCCAGGAATCGTTGCGATCGTGGATGTCAACCGGGTAGTGCTTGAAGTGGTGGGCCTGCTCAAACCCACCTTGATTGCCCCGGGTCGGGTGCAGGTGGAAACCCTGCTTGCGCCGGATCTGTCTGAGCTACACAGTGACGCCGGTCAAATCAGGCAAGTGTTGCATAATTTGATCAAAAATGCGGTTGAGGCAATGCCGGAAGGCGGCAAGCTGCGTATTGCAACTGCCCGATTCAAACAAGGTGCGAACACGGGCATTGAATTGCGCATAGAAGACAGTGGCCCTGGCATACCGGATGCAATACGCGCCAAATTATTCCAGCCGGTAACCACGGCCAAGGAAGGTGATCATGCCGGCCTTGGATTGTCCATAGTGCATGGTTTGATAAAAGGAATGGGCGGTACCATCGAATGTGAGACGCGCCCTGTTGGCGCTGCATTTATTGTACGCCTCCCCGCCACTGGCAAGCGCCATTAATCTATAGCGAGGATTTCATGCTGGCAGAATTAAAGCAGCGCATTATTGATGGACAGGTACACCAGGTTTTCAGTGTGCCACGTATCCTTGTGGTGGACGATGAGCCACTATTGCGCGACAGTCTGCGCGATATTTTATTGCAGAATGGGTATGAGGCCAGCGTGGCCCGCAATGGGCGCGACGCGCTGGTACAGATTGCGCGACAGCACTTTGATGCCATATTGCTGGATCTGTTCATGCCCGATATTCATGGCACAGAGGTATTGGATTTCATCGCCAGGCGTGGTCTGGATACGCCGGTGATCGTAGTGAGTGGCGATGATTCGGTGGATTCGGTCATCGATGCGCTGCGTGGCGGCGCCCAGGATTTTTTGCGCAAACCCTACCAGCCGGACGAGTTGTTAAAACGTGTCGGAAATGTGATTCAGCGCCGCCGGCTGGAGCTGGAAAACCGGTCGGTGCTACAACAGATGGAGCAGTCGGAAAAATGGCATCGGTTTCTGGTCAATAGCTCGCCGGATTTTATCTATACGCTGGATTGCGAAGGCCGTTTTACATTTGTCAATGATCGCGTCGAATCCCTGCTGGGCTACAAGCACGATGAGTTGCTTGGTCAGCATTACACCGCCGTGATATTCGAAGACGATTTCAAGCATGCCCAGTATGTGTTCAATGAGCGGCGCACCGGAAAGCGCGCCTCGCGTTACGTGGAATTGCGTCTGAAATGCAAGGACTGCGCGCGCAATATGGCTGAAAACCGGATTCTGGTAGTCGAGCTGAACGCGATCGGCATGTACGAGCAGTCGGAAAACAAATTTGCGTCGCGCTATCTGGGTACCTATGGGGTGGCAAAGGATATCAGCGAGCGTAAAAAAGCCGAAGAAACCATCCATTATCAAGCGTATCACGACCTCCTGACAGGCTTGCCAAATCGCGTGCTGTTCAAGGATCGTCTCAATCTCGCCATTGCGCAGGCGCGTCGCAATAGCGAAAAATTTGCGGTGATGTGCCTGGATCTGGATCACTTCAAGGTGGTTAACGATACGCTCGGTCACGTTTTTGGCGACGAGCTATTGCTTGCGGTGGCCGCCCGTCTGCACGGATGTTTGCGCGAGGGCGATACATTGGCGCGCATGGGGGGAGATGAATTCAGTCTGTTGTTACCTCAAATCGGCAATACCGAAGTCGTGGCGAATATTGCTGACAAGGTGATTGCAGCATTGGGCAAGCCGTTCCATATTGATCATCATGAATTGTTTGCCACGGTCAGTATTGGTGTGGCGCTTTTTCCAATCGATGGCGAAACGGGCGACAGCCTGATCAAGCATGCCGATATTGCGCTCTATCACGCCAAAACCTGCGGGCGGGATAACTGCCAACTGTTTCATATGGGCATGAATGTACCGCTCTCCAACCGGCTTTCACTGGAGAGCGATTTGCGTCATGCCGTAGAGCGCAACGAATTGGTGACGTATTATCAGCCGCAGGTCAATCTTAAAAGCGGCCATATAACCGGGTTTGAGTGTTTGATTCGCTGGCAACATCCGCAGCGCGGACTGATCCCGCCGGCTGAATTTATTCCGCTGGCAGAAGAAATCGGCATGATAGGCACAATAGGCGAATGGATGCTGCATACCGCATGCCAACAGCTCCGAACCTGGAAAATCCAGAATCTGCCGCCGGTACGGCTGGCCATCAATATCTCGCCACGCCAGATGGAGCAATCCGATTTTGTAGAGCATATTCTGGATGAACTGCGCCAGCATGGTCTGGATCATAATGTGCTGGAAGTGGAAATTACCGAAAACCTGATTATGAAAGAGGTTGAGCGCACAGTAGAAAAACTGAAGCATCTCAGTGCAAGCGGAATCAAGATCGCTATCGACGATTTTGGCACCGGCTATTCCTCACTGAATTACCTGAAAAAATTCCCCATCCATACCATCAAAATCGACCAGTCATTCATCGCGGATATTGAACGTGACGGTGACACCTCGATTGTCACCGCGATTATCGCCATGGCCAAAGGTTTGCATCTGAATCTGATAGCCGAAGGCGTGGAGACCGAAAATCAACTGGCCTTTTTGCGCAAGATGGAGTGCGATGAAATCCAAGGATTCCTGTTGAGCGAGCCGCTCACGGCACAGGCTGCCACTACCATGCTGATAGAGAACGTTACTCCGCCAGCGGCGTTAAGTAGAAGACGGTAATTGTGAATTGTATGCGATTCGAGGGAGTCGTGGTGGCCAGGGGCAGAATCGAACTGCCGACACGCGGATTTTCAATCCGCTGCTCTACCAACTGAGCTACCTGGCCGTGAAGCCCGCCATTAGACCCTGAGCGGGCTGTTTCGTCAAGTTTTTTCCCCGATATTAATCGTAAAAAAACCGCTGACCAGCATAGGCCAGCAGCGAGTATGACGTAAAGCTCACCCCGCATTTCTGCAGCATGCGGTCGCGTTAGAGCCGCGATCCGGGGATGACCATCAGAAACTCCGGCGGGATGGAAATCGAGCCCGTGCGTACAGCCGGAAAACGGGAACTCGCCTCAATTGCTCGCCAAGTCATTTTGGTAGTGGCCATGTTATCTACTGTGTCAGTAAGGCGTGAGCTTTTGTATAGCTGGTACCGTTATTGTGGGTGAGCGCCAGTAAGAGACGTCAGGCGTAACGTGATGCAACTACCGCCGTCTGAAATATTGCATATGCAATAAAAAACCCCCGCCGTAGCGGGGGTTTTTCGGGGTTGCTGTGAAGCAGGCTTACATCATGCCGCCCATTCCACCCATACCGCCCATACCACCCATGTCGCCCATGCCAGCACCGCCACCGGACTTGTCATCCGGCAGTTCGGCCACCATTGCATCGGTAGTCAGCATCAGGCCGGCCACAGAAGCAGCGTTTTGCAACGCGGTACGCGTCACCTTGGTCGGATCGAGCACGCCCATTTCCACCATGTCGCCGTATTCGCTGGTTGCAGCGTTGTAGCCGTAGTTGCCTTTGCCTTCCAGCACCTTGTTGACGACCACGGAAGCTTCGTCGCCGCAGTTGATGATGATCTGGCGCAGTGGCTCTTCGATCGCACGCAGTACGATCTTGATACCAGCGTCCTGATCGCTGTTGTCGCCTTTCAGCTTGGTGACACCCAGCTTGGCGCGCAGCAATGCCACGCCGCCGCCGGCAACAATGCCTTCTTCAACAGCAGCACGCGTTGCGTGCAATGCATCTTCCACGCGGGCTTTTTTCTCTTTCATTTCAACTTCAGTCGCCGCACCGACCTTGATCACTGCAACACCGCCGGCCAGTTTGGCCTTGCGCTCTTGCAGTTTTTCCTTGTCGTAGTCGCTGGTGGCTTCTTCAGATTGACGGTTAATCTGGGTAATACGACCTTTGATGGCGTCATCCTGACCAGCGCCGTCGATGAGGATGGTGTTGTCTTTGCCCACCTCGATGCGCTTGGCCTGGCCCAGTTCGGCCAGGGTGATCTTGTCCAGCGTCAGGCCGACTTCTTCAGCGATGACGGTACCGCCGGTGAGGATGGCGATGTCTTCCAGCATGGCCTTGCGACGATCGCCAAAGCCTGGCGCCTTGACAGCACAAGTCTTGAGGATGCCGCGAATGTTGTTCACCACCAGGGTGGCCAGCGCTTCGCCATCGACATCTTCAGCGATGATCAGCAGTGGACGACCGGCCTTGGCGACTTGCTCGAGTGCGGGCAGCAGGTCACGAATATTGGAGATTTTCTTGTCGTGCAGCAACACGTACGGATTTTCCATCGCAACAATTTGCTTGTCGGCATTGTTGATGAAGTAAGGGGACAGGTAACCGCGATCAAACTGCATACCTTCAACCACGTCCAGCTCGTTTTGCAGGCCAGAACCGTCTTCCACGGTAATCACGCCTTCCTTGCCGACTTTTTCCATGGCTTCAGCGATGATGTCGCCGATGGAACTGTCGGAGTTGGCAGAGATCGAGCCGACTTGAGCGATTTCCTTGCCGGTGGTGCAAGGCTTGGAGTTCTTTTGCAGTTCAGCGATGATGGAAATGACCGCTTTGTCCATACCGCGCTTCAGATCCATCGGGTTCATGCCGGCGGCAACAAACTTCATGCCTTCCTTCAGCATGGCCTGAGCCAGCACGGTGGCTGTGGTGGTGCCGTCGCCAGCCACGTCGGAGGTCTTGGAAGACACTTCCTTAACCATTTGCGCGCCCATGTTCTCGAACTTGTCTTTCAGTTCGATTTCCTTGGCGACGGAAACGCCGTCCTTGGTGATGGTCGGTGCGCCGAAAGAGCGGTCCAGCACCACGTTACGGCCTTTAGGTCCGAGGGTCACTTTAACGGCGTCGGCCAGAACATTGACACCGATCATCATTTTTTGGCGCGCTATGTCACCGAATTTTACGTCTTTTGCAGGCATTTTTAGCTCCTAAATCTTTGAATCAATTGATATGCTTTGAGAATACGGAATTACTCGACAATACCCATGATGTCTTCTTCACGCATCACCAGCACTTCGTCGCCGTCCAGCTTGACGGCTTGGCCGGCATATTTGCCGAACAGCACGCGGTCACCAACTTTTACATCCAGTGCGCGGACTTTACCGTCGTCACTGACCTTGCCTTTACCTACGGCCAGGACTTCGCCCTGGTCGGGTTTTTCGGTGGCGCTATCCGGAATCACAATGCCGGAAGCGGTCTTGCGTTCTTCTTCCATGCGTTTGACAATCACGCGGTCGTGCAGCGGACGAATTTTCATTACTCTATCTCCTGGAAAAAATCGCTGTAACAAGAGCTGCATCAATGATTGATGCAACCCAAAAATGGAATCAGCCGAGAACGTTGTTAGCACTCTTGACTGAGGAGTGCTAATAATAGGGGCGGAAGCATCTAATTTCAAGGTATACATGAAAAATTCATATTGGTTGACGCGTAGCCGGGAGTCGGTTTGGCACCCCTGCACACAGATGAAACAGCTGGAAGACTACCCGCCGGTGCCCATTGCACGCGGGGAGGGCGTCTGGTTGTACGATTTTGACGATAAGCGTTATCTGGATGCAGTATCGAGCTGGTGGGTAAACCTGTTCGGGCATTGCAATCCGCGCATCAATGCGGCCCTGCGTGATCAATTGGAACAAATCGAGCACGTCATGCTGGCCGGGTTTACCCATGCGCCCGTGGTGGAACTGTCGGAACGTCTGGCCCGGCTGACGGGTCTCGGTCACGCGTTTTATGGTTCGGATGGTGCTTCGGCAGTGGAAATCGCGCTGAAAATGAGTTTTCACTACTGGCGCAATGTCGGTCAACCCGACAAGACCGAATTTGTCAGTCTGCAAAACAGTTATCACGGCGAAACGCTGGGTGCGCTGTCGGTAACCGATGTGGCGCTATTCAAGGACACCTATGCACCCTTGCTGCGCCACAGCGTTCAGGTTCCCAGCCCGGACTGGCGGTTGGCCGAAGCGGGAGAAACGTCGGAGCAATATGCACTGCGCGCGGCTGAATCGCTGGAAAATCACCTCGCCAAGCACCATGCGACGACCGCCGCATTGATTGTGGAACCCTTGATACAAGGCGCTGCGGGCATGGGTATGTACCATCCTGCCTATCTCAAACGCGCGCGGGCTATCTGCGACAGCTACGGCGTGCATCTGATTGCGGACGAGATCGCCGTCGGGTTCGGGCGCACCGGCACCATGTTTGCGTGCGAACAGGCAGGCATCCGGCCGGACTTCATCTGCCTGTCCAAGGGCATTACCGGGGGTTATTTGCCGTTATCGGCAGTGCTGACCACCGACCCGATTTATGCGGCGTTTTATGACGATGCCACCGCGCGCGGTTTCCTGCATTCGCATTCTTATACAGGCAACCCGCTGGCCTGCCGGGCGGCGCTGGCGACACTGGACATTTTCGAGCAGGACGACGTGCTGGAGGCAAACCGCAACAAGACGGCATATGGAAATCGCGCGGCTGAACCGCTGCGCAATCATCCACGCGTCAGGAATTTTCGCAATGCCGGCATGATCTGGGCATTTGAAGTTGGCGACGCTGCGCCCGGTTTTGCGCGTCGCCTTTACCATCTTGGGCTGGAAGCCGGCCTGCTGCTGCGGCCGATTGGCAATACCGTGTATTTCATGCCGCCATATGTGATTACTGAAGCGGAAATCAGCTGGATGATGGAAATCAGCTATAAATTAATAGACGCTGTTTAAAACCGATCATCGATCAAATCACATGCGCATCCATATTTATAGCGCCCGCCCGCACGATCAGCAGACACTGGTGACCCGCTTGGTTCAAGCCGGACATCGGGTTAGCAGTGACGCATCGCGCCTGGAATCGGCCACCCTGGCGGAATCAAAAGGGTGTGATGCCGTATGCACATTTGTTTGTGATGAGGTGTCCCGGGCCATATTGCAAGGCTTGCGTGAACAGGGTGTCAAATTGATACTCCAGCGTGCGGCGGGGACTGACAATATTGATCTCGCCGCGGCACGCGATATGGATATGGCTGTGGCACACGTTCCCGAATATTCGCCGCATGCGGTAGCTGAGCACGCTGTTGCGTTGCTGTTATCACTCAATCGTCATATCCATCAGGCCTACCAGCGCATGCAGCAGGCGAATTTTTCACTGGACGGCTTGCTGGGTTTCGACCTTCATGGCAAGACCGTCGGCGTGATTGGCATGGGGCGTATCGGACAGTGCTTTGCCACCATCATGCAGGGTTTCGGTTGCCATGTACTGGCATATGATCCCGCCGCTGCACCGGAACAACACATGGCGGGCGTGCGCTATGAGACCCTGGAGACGGTCTGGACGGCATCCGATGTATTGTCACTGCATTGCCCGCTGCGTCCGGAAACGCACCATCTGGTGAATGCCGAATTGCTGGCGCGTACACGCCCGCGCGCGCTCCTGATCAATACCAGCCGCGGCCCCGTGGTGGATACTGCCGCAGTACTGGCCGCGTTGAGAAGCGAGGCGTTGGGCGGTTATGCGGCCGATGTGTATGAAGGTGAAGCCTGCGTGTTTTTCCGCAACTGTTCCGGGTGCGGCTATGATGACCCGCTGCTGAATGATTTACTGCATGAACCCGGCGTATTGCTGACCCCGCATCAGGCTTTTTTCACCGCAGAAGCGCTGACCAGTATCGCATCTACCACTTTGGACAATATCACTGCGTTTTCGACCGGCCAGCATCGCGCCAATTTTCTGGTGTGACCCGAAGTATTGGCATCGCACAAGACGCCACAATCAATAGGCGTACCGTTCAACCCATTTGTTGCAACGTTCGCGTGCCTGGCGCGGAATGTTGAAGTCTCGCAATCCGGGCCCATATGAAACCAGGCAAGCACACAATACGAATAGGGTTGGTCGTGGAATGGCACGTAGCCCTCAATTTTGAAACTCAGGAGGCAAGATGATTTTCCGGCAATTATTTGAACCCGTATCCAGCACCTATACCTATTTGCTGGGCTGCGAGGAAACCGGCCAGGCATTGTTGATCGATCCGGTATTGCCCACCTGGCAACGCGATCTGGCCGAACTGAACGCGCTTGGCCTCAAGCTGGCGTACACCGTCGATACGCATATCCATGCCGACCATATCAGCGCGGCGCGCAAGTTTAAGCAGGAGGTCGGTAGTCGTATCGCCCATCCGGCGCTGGATCAATTGACGTGTACCGATGAGCCACTGGAAGACGGCAAGCCATTAACAGTAGGCGGGTTGTCGCTCATGCCGCTGCATACTCCGGGGCATACCGACAATCATTTTGCCTACGGCATCGATGGGCGCGTGCTGACCGGCGACGCGCTGCTGATTGACGGATGTGGCCGTACCGATTTCCAGAATGGCGATGCGCCCACCTTATATCGTAGCGTGCATGACAAGCTGTTTACACTGGGCGAAGACACGCTGGTCTATCCTGCGCATGATTATCAGGGGCGGCGCGTGTCCAGCATCGGCCAGGAAAAGACGCGCAATCCGCGTCTGGGCGACAACAAGCCGCTGGCAGAATTCGTCGAGATCATGGCCAATCTGAAATTGGCTTATCCAAAGTTCATTGATTATGCAGTGCCCGGCAACCGCGAATGCGGGCAGTGCCCGCCGGGGGTGCCGGAAAATCTGCAGCAATATTGCGAACAGATTAAAGCCAGTCACCAAGGCTAATTCGCTGTAGGCAGTATGTCTTTCCTCCAGCTACGATTGATAAACCGGTGAAACGCACCCACGCCATATACAATACAGAAACCGCTTTTTAATCCATCGGCGACACATCCAGTCATCGTATTTTTGCAGTCAAGGCACACAATGGGACAGATAAAGCGTCGTAATATTGTAAACGGATCGATGTTGTTAGGTGGCTGCCTGCTGGGTTGGAGTCATACGCTTCTAGCCGAACCCGTGGTTCCTAAACTGGGCACCTGTCCGGCCATTCAAAATGATGCCCAGCGGCTGGCTTGCTACGACAAATTGTCTGGCGCTATTCCGCTACCACCCTCTCCGGAACAAAAACAGGCAGAGCAAGCCGAGGCGCCAGTCGCAGCGCAGGCAGCAGCCGTTTCCGCAACGGCTGCTGCCCCCGGTCTGGAAAATGCTTCGCAGTTATCGCGCGAATGGGAGTTGGATGATAAAGACAAGCACGGTGCTTTTTTGTTTCGGCCTTTTCATACAAGTTATTTGCTGCCGGTTAAATATAGCAACTCGCCCAACAATATTCCGTTCCAGGGCGGTTTGCTGCAGTCTTCCGAAAAACTGGATTCAGTGGAAGCCAAGATACAGCTGAGCGGGAAAACCAAGGTGGTTGAAGGCCTGTTCAACAAGCGCGCCGATGTATGGCTGGGTTATACCGTGACGTCATACTGGCAGGCTTATAATTCCAGCATTTCAGCGCCTTTTCGGGAAACAGACTACATGCCCGAAGCCATGCTGGTATTTCGTACCGACTACGATATCGCCGGTTTGACAGGGCGTTTCATCAATCTTGGCCTGGTGCATGAGTCGAATGGGCGGGGGTCGACCCTGTCGCGCAGCTGGAACCGGATCTATGCGCAATTCGGATTCGAGCGCGGCGATTTTTCGTTGTTGATCAGGCCCTGGTATCGCATTCCGGAACGCGCAAGCAGCGACAATAACCCGGATATTCAGGATTATCTGGGACGCGGAGACATCGTCGCCACCTACACGAGGAATGGCAATACTTATTCGGTATTGCTGCGCAACAATCTGAAGCGCTCTGCCAATCGCGGTGCCGTGCAGGTTGACTGGAGCTTTCCGCTATATGGCCGCCTGCAAGGGTATGTGCAGTATTTCAATGGCTACGGCGAATCGCTCGTCGATTACAACCATAAGCAGCAATCGCTCGGAATCGGCCTGAGTCTGGCAGCCTGGCTATAGACGCAGGCTGCTGGTGCTTACGGATTCAGATGCACGCTTTGCATGAGGGCTTTCGCATAACGGCTGGGAATGGCGTAGGAAATGGCGCTTGGGTCTTTCAGCACATTTTCCTTGGTGCTTTTGATGAATGTGCTGTTGAGGGTGCCATAGACCCGACCGGTCAGCGGGTCGTACAGCGGACTGCCGCTATTGCCGGGGTAGGAAATGCCATCCAGCTGGAATATCTTGAACGGGTCTTCCTCACGGCGCAACATTCTGGCATCCAGGTAACGCGCATTCGGTGCCGGGCGCACAATAGGGGTAATCGACGAGATGCCGGCGCGGATGGATGCAGGGTATAGCCCGAGTATGCTGCCTATCGGATAACCTGTGAAATACAGCACCCAGCCTTCCTGCACAGAATCGGAATCACCCAGCCGTAGCACCGGCAGCGGCGCACCGGAAAATTTTAACAGCGCCATATCGTGTGCCGGGTCGGTCGCCTCCACCTCTACCGGGCGAAACTGCGTCGACTCACCCTCGCCGACAAATATGCCGAGCACTTCTTTATGTTCGATATCGAGCACCGGCTTGATCACATGGTAATTGGTGATCACATGCAGGCCGTCGCCCACCACATAGCCGGTGGCACGAAATTCGCCGCGTGGCGCACGTGTGGGCAGGTAAGTGCCGATGGCCACGACGGAGCGTTTTACCTTCTGGATGGTTTGCGGCAGCGTGTCTGCCAGTGCGCCAGGCATGGGCGAGGTGGCCAGGATGGCAATGCCGATCAATACCCCTTGCAGTGCTCGCAAAAAAACGGATTTCATTGTGCTCTCCTGTTCAGGCCGGAACAGGCATGATGCCTACAAGCTGATGATTTGCAAAGTCCCGCGCTTTCAGGGGCGTCCAAGTTTCAGTAGAATGCATTGGCACAGAAATGGCTTACAGTCGCGCATTACAATTCAGGGAGATGGGCATGAGTGTTGTTGCAGTAGTGGGTCTGGGTTACGTGGGACTGCCGCTGGCGGTGGAATTCGGCAAAAAGATGGAGACCATCGGCTTCGATCTTTCCACTGCCAAGGTGGAAAGCTACAAGACTTACTGCGATCCCACCGGCGAGGTTTCGACGGATGACCTGAAAGCCGCCGATAAATTGACGGTGACCACCGACCCCGCCCAGCTGGCGCGCGCCGATTTCATCATCGTCGCCGTGCCCACGCCGGTGGGCGATGCGCATCAGCCGGATTTCTCGCCGCTGATCGGCTCCAGCACCTCGGTCGGGCGCCATCTGAAAAAAGGCGCGATCGTGGTGTACGAATCCACGGTCTACCCCGGCGCCACTGAAGAAGTGTGCGTGCCCATCCTGGAGCGCGAATCCGGCCTGAAATGGAAGCAGGATTTCCACATCGGCTACTCGCCCGAGCGCATCAACCCCGGCGACAAGGAACACACCCTCACCACCATCCTGAAAGTTGTCTCGGGTGATGATGCGGAAACCCTGGAAAAAGTCGCGCAGCTGTATGAAACCGTCATCAAGGCTGGCGTGCACCGCGCCAGCTCGATCAAGGTGGCCGAAGCCGCCAAGGTGATCGAGAACACCCAGCGCGACCTCAATATCGCGCTGATGAACGAGCTGGCCATCATTTTCGACCGCATCGGCATCGACACGCTGGAAGTGCTGAAAGCCGCCGGTACCAAGTGGAACTTCCTGCCGTTCCGTCCCGGACTGGTGGGCGGCCACTGCATCGGCGTGGACCCGTACTATCTGACGCACAAGGCAGAAATGCTCGGCTACCATCCCGAGGTAATCCTCGCCGGGCGGCGCATCAACGACGGCATGGGCAAGTTCATCGCCGAGCAGACCGTCAAGCACATGATCAACACCGGCAGCCCGGTGAAAGGCCGCAACATCCTCGTGCTCGGCCTCACCTTCAAGGAAAATTGCCCCGACCTGCGCAACTCCAAGGTCATCGACATCATCAGCGAGCTGCAAAACTACGGCGCGAATGTCATCGTGCACGAACCGCTGGGCGAGCCTGCCGAGGCCAAGCACGAATATGGCGTGGACCTGACCGCGTGGGACGCGATTCCACAAGTCGACGCCATCGTCGCCGCTGTTGCGCACAACGAATACCTGGCGCAACCGCTGGCCGCTCTGACTGCCAAACTTAAATCCGGCGGCGTGTTTATCGATGTGAAATCCGCCTACGATCCTGTCGCAGTCAAAGCCGCAGGCTATGTCCTGTGGCGTCTGTAGCATGAGCCGCTACGAGGAAGTTTGCGCGCAGCTCCAGGCTGCACCGAAAACCTGGCTGGTCACCGGCGTGGCCGGTTTCATCGGCTGCAACCTGCTGGAACAACTGCTCCAGCTCGACCAGCGCGTGGTCGGCCTGGACAGCTTCGCCACCGGCCACCGCTACAACTTCGACAAGGTGCAGGCCAGCGTCAGCCCGCAACAATGGACACGCTTCCACTTCATCGAAGGCGACATCCGCAAGCTGGATGATTGCAAGGCGGCGTGCAATGGCGTCGACTACGTGCTGCACCAGGCCGCGCTGGGCTCGGTGCCGCGCTCGCTGGAAGACCCCATCACCACCAACGGCGCCAACATCGACGGCTTCCTCAACATGCTGGTGGCCGCGCGCGATGCACAGGTGAAACGCTTCGTCTACGCCGCCTCCAGCTCCACCTACGGCGACCATCCCGGCCTGCCCAAGGTCGAAGACAAAATCGGCAAACCGCTGTCGCCTTACGCGGTTACCAAATACGTCAACGAGTTGTACGCCGACGTGTTCTCGCGCTGCTACGGCTTCCACACCATCGGCCTCAGATACTTCAATATCTTCGGCCGCAGGCAGGACCCCGAAGGCGCCTACGCCGCCGTCATCCCCAAATGGGTCGCCAGCATGATCGCCAATGAGCCGGTCTACATCAACGGCGACGGCGAAACCAGCCGCGACTTCTGCTACATCGACAACACCATCCAGGCCAATATCCTGGCGGCCACCACCGACAACCCCGAGGCGGTGAACCAGGTCTACAACGTCGCGGTTGGCGACCGCACCACGCTGAACGAACTGTGCGAACACATCCGGCGTTTATTGGCAGTACGCTTTCCGCACCTGGAAACCTTCAAACCGACCTACCGCGATTTTCGGGCGGGGGATGTCCGGCATTCGCTGGCGGATATTTCCAAGGCGCAGCGGTTGTTGGGGTATGAGCCTACGCATCGGTTGGGGGAAGGGCTGGCTGAGGCGATGGAGTGGTATGTGGGGGATTTGGTGGGGAAACAATAGGCTGAGTAATGGCTTAATAAACCACTTTAGAATGTTTATTTTACATTGGGCTGTTAATAAGGTTGCCATGGATATGTTATTAGATCAAGGGGTTATAGGGATAGTAACAGGCATACTTACTACAGCAATCTTATATGCATTGAAGGTGTTTTGGAGTGCCAGTTTAGTCCCATTTTTAATTGCGTTACGATATCAAGGCGTAAAAATTGATGGGCAGTGGACAGGTATCGGAGAGAATAATGATCCTCAGCAGGGCGATATTTTCAGATCAGAATTCAGCTTGGTTCTAACTCAGAATGCACACAATATCAGTGGCTCATTCCTGTTTAAATTTAAAAACGAACAAAAGCAGTTTGCCCTCGACTTCGAGGTGCGTGGTTATATGTGGGAAGGTTACGTTACGCTCAATTTTACCCCAAAGGATAAGCGCGTAACCTCTTATGCAACATCATTGTTGAAGCTTCATGATGGTGGGCAAACTTTAAGAGGTACGTGGTTGTTTCGTGATGTAATAAGTGAGTTTGTTAATCAAGTGCCTCTGCTGTTAGTCAGAAATCAATAAAGTAGCTAACAGATGCTTTCAGTTAATCTTTCGCGCAGAATACGAGGAAATGGCAGGGTCATGCCTTGACTCACAGGAGCATGCCAGGGTCATGCCTTGACTGTTGCTTGAGAAATCTAGGTTCTTGTTTCAATAAGACTCTGGTTTAGGCAAGTCACTTTTCGCAACCTGTGGCCGGCCGGGATTGCCCGGCAGCAAGTTCTTTCTTTGCTCGTGCAAAGAAATGAACCAAAGAAAGCACGCCCCACCTTGCAGGCCTTCGGCTTCCCCCTGGCGTCAGGTCAAAAACCGGCCGGGACGGGAACTCGCCTGCGGCTCAAACAGCCGCCCCGCCTGATCGGTTTTTGGCCTGACGCCAGAGGCTGCTGCAAGAGGGGGTAAGCCGAAGTGGTCTGGTAGAGGATAGTCGTCGTTACGGCGTATGAGGACAACCAATACGAGGTGCATTGATTTCGAAAACCTCGAAGTAGGCATTAACGCATATAGGCGAAGCCTTCTTCCTGCTGCAAGCGCGCAATCTCCGCATCTGCCATTGGCACCATTTTGATGAAGCCGTGAATATCCTTAGCGGTGAAGCCTTGCAGGCGGGCAGCGGCCTTGCACATCCGGAACTCGATCACGCCACCTACTGAGAGGCTTTGGGCACGGATCATCAGATCCTTGTATTTATCGAAGTTTTTGATTGCAAAAAACGGAATTGACTTACCATGAAGTACGATCACGATCTTTGTATCAAACGCGTCTCCGCCGTTAAGCTGACTGAGGTAACTTGCCCGGTCGAGTACGCTGGTAAGGCCGGTAAGTGAGCCGGAAGTCGTGTCGTAAACCACTTTCTGTTTGCTGTATTTCTGTTGAATTTCAGTCGCGCTGCCCCATGGTGCCAAAGGCTCGGCTGCGTGAAGATACGGAGTAAAAAGCAGATATATGACGGTGAGTCCGATTGAAAGTGTTTTCATTTTCATCCTGAATATTTGAATTGTGAAACGCAACTCCATATAAAATCGGGCAGGCGTACGTTGAACGCCTGCCCGTGAAGTCACTTGTTATTTTATTTTTTGAGCTGTGGTTGATCTATATAGCGTATATCCTTTACTGACAGCGGAGTGGGATTGATGTACGCGTATCCCTTGTGTTCCCAGTAGGCAATTTCCGGAAAACCTGCCGGCACCACAGTAATGAAACCATGCATGTCATCGGCGTTGAAACCGGCCGCATGCATGGCGTTATTGCACATCTTGAATTCCACGCCGTCTTTCGCCAGCTCTGCCATCTTGTCCACAATACCCTGGTATTTCTGGTAATTCTCCTTCGCAAAAGCGCGCAACTCGGGGCCATGGGTCACCACTACAACCTTGCCGTGAGTGACCTTCTTGGTGTTCTTGACATAGTTGTAAAGAACATTCAACTTCTGCGGGTCATCATAGTTGACGTCGAACACAGTGTTGATGACCGGTATTTTGTGCATGTCTACCTTGGCGGTTCCATAGGGAGCGAACTCCTCGGCATGCGCGACGTATGAAACAGGAATTGCGAGGAATAGCAGCAACGCCGCAAGTTTTGGGGTGTATTTCATGTTATCTCCTTGAGTAGTTATGTTGAATAGAGGCCTGGATACTAGCTTGCCTCTTCTGGCCGTTTTCTACGGCCTTCCGTTTCGCGCAGCCACCGCCTCAGATAAGCGGTTTCGCGCAAAATCTGCGCTGAATCGCCAAGCGCATTGGCGATCAGACTGATTCCTTGCAGCCCTGCAATCAGATGCAAGGCTAAGGTTTTTGCTGTTCGTGTCCGGCCCATCAACCGGAACTGTGTTTCGCACCAGGCGAGCAGAAGATGAAAAGGGCGTGCCGCCTCAACACTCATCGGTCCTCGTCCTTTGGCCAGTTCGTAGCACAAGCTTCCGATTGGGCACCCGAACTCAGTATCCACTTCCTTGTCATCGATCCAGACTCTGATCAAGGCATCCAGTCGTGCTCGGGGATTCTTCTGTGCGGCTTGTTGATCGAGAAAACAGTTCAGCTCAATGATTCGTTGATCCATCACCGCGCGGACGATGTCTTCTCGGGATCGAAAGTAGTAATAAATGCTGCCAAGGGGAATTTCTGATTTGGCGGAAATGTCGGCAAGCGTGGTATTGAGAAAGCCGGCGTGGTATATCAATTCTGATGCGGCTTTGATCAGATGTTGGCGCTTGTCTGGAAGACGGGTTTGTGTGTTCATTCGAAAATGATAATAGCTAGTTAGCTAACTAGCAAATTCACATAAAGATTGTTTATAAAATAATGTCGCCTGCTACGTCATGGAGTTAAGTCTCTTAAGGATACTCTGCAAAACCCCCACTTTCGCGCCCCGCACCCGAACCCATTGTGTCAACATTGAGCCCATGAAACAAACCACCCTGAACCTAGACCTCAGTCTCAAGCGCACGCGCAAGCGTGAAT
>NZ_JBTSEG010000023.1:0-11586 GCF_054605375.1 Sulfuriferula sp.
TTGTCCCGGAAACCACGGCTGCGGCGACACCACGGTGAGCGGCAACACCTCGCCCACACGGAACATGCGCTCGCGGATGAACGGTCCGGCATTGGGCGCGCCAGCGTGGGGAAACAGCGTGGAAAAAACGACAAGGTGCGGTTTCATGGCAGCAGGGTTTGTCGTTTAGCGTAGTCGTAAACGGCTTCATAGCGCGCTACGCTGACCGCCCAGTTGCGCTCGGTTTCGACAAAACGACGGCCATTGGCGGCGAATTGCGGCCAGCGTGCCGGCGTATTGAGCAAACCAAGCACCTTGCTTGCCAGATCACCCGCATCGCCAGCTCGAAACAGCACGCCCGTCTCACCATCGCGGATCAGCTCCTTGTGGCCACCTACATCGGATGCCGCCAGCACCCGGCCTTGCGCCATCGCTTCCAGCGGCTTGAGTGGCGTGACCAGTTCGGTCAGGCGCATGGACAGACGCGGATACACCAGCACATCGACAAGATCATAATACCGCTGCACCTGATCGTGCGGCACGCGTCCGCAGAACACCACCTTGTCCGCCACATCCAGTTGCGCGGCCTGCGCCTTGAGCGCATCTTCCTGCGGCCCGCCACCGACCAGCAACACCCGCACATCGGGGTTGCTTTGCAACATCTGCGGCAAAGCATCGAGCAACAGATTCAAGCCTTCATAGGCGTAGAACGAACCGAGAAAACCCAGCACCTGCTTGTCCTGCAAACCGAGCCGGGCCTTGAGTGCGGTATCTGCCATACCGCCCATGGTGAACTTTTCGATGTCCACTGCATTCGGTATGACGGTTATTTTTTCCGGCGCCACATCCTTGCGCGCCGCAAGGTCGCTACGCAGGCCTTCGCAAATGGTCGTCACCGCATCCGCATGTTGCACCGCCCAGGTTTCCAGCGAGCGGCTCAGCCGGTAGCGCGGCCCCCATTCGGCACTGGTGCCGTGATCGACGGCAGCGTCTTCCCAGAACGCGCGGATCTCGTATACCACCGGGATATTCAACGCACGCCCGACGCGAATCGCGGGCAACGCGTTGAGCGCCGGCGAGTGGGCATGCAGCACATCGGGTTTCTCGCGTTCCACCACTTCGCGCAGGCGACGCTCGGTCGCATTCATCAGCGCGATCATGTTGAAAAACGGCAACCATGCACGCAGGCCGGTAACGGGAGGGGTGCGATAGAAATGCAGACCGTCAACAACCTCTTCGGATACCTTGCAGTTGATCTGCTTGGGGCTGGTGAGATGTTCCGTTTCCCAGCCGCGCTTCCTTTGCTCGCGCAGTATCGCAGCGCTGCGAAATGTATAGCCGGAGTGCAGCGGAATGGAATGGTCGAGAATATGCAGAATTTTCATCGTGACGCCGCCTGAGCCATTTCAATGTGGCCCGTACCGAGATTCTCCTGGTTGCGCAGAAATGCTTCGAACATCAGTATCGACCACAGTGCCGCGCTGTAATCGCGTCGCCCGCTGGCGTGCTGATCGACCATTTCCTTGAGAAAGGCCGCATTGAACAGACCGGTATCAAGCAGGCGCGGCGACAATACAGCGCTGCGCAGGCGCTGCAGCAGGGGACCGCGAAACCACTCGGACAGAGGGATCGAAAACCCCATTTTCTTGCGGTACAGGATGTCGTGCGGCAGGTATGGCTGCATGGCGTACTTGAGTATGTGCTTGCCCTCGGTGCCCTTGAGCTTCATCTCCACCGGCAGGCCGGACACCCATTCCACCAGTTTGTGGTCGAGCAGCGGCACGCGCACTTCCAGCGCATGCGCCATACTGGCACGATCCACCTTGGTGAGGATGTCGCCGGGCAGGTAGGTTTTCATGTCCAGGTACTGCACCCGTGATACCGCGTCATGGCCGGGATTATTGGCGTCGTGACGACGCATCACTTCCACAGCCGAGTAGCCTTGCAGCTGATTTTTAAGGCCGTCCGAAAACAGTTGCGAACGTAATGCATTGCTGCACACCGACACGCCATGGAAATAGCCTTCCACACTATCGCGCGCCATCGCCTCGAAAGTAGTTTTGGCGCGAAGCACTTTCGGCGCCCAATCCGCTTTGGGGTAGATGCGGCCGAGCAGACCAAACAATGGGCGGCGCAATCCAAGCGGCAACAAGCCGCGCATTTTCTCTTCGTAGCCGTGCCAGCGGTAGCGCCGGTAACCGGCGAAATTCTCGTCGCCGCCGTCACCGGACAGCGCTACGGTGACGTTCTTGCGTGCCAGTTCGCATACCCGGTAAGTGGGCATGGCCGAGCTGTCTGCATACGGCTCGTCATAAAGATGAGCCAGCTCGTCTATCAGCGAAAAGTCATCCGCCTCGACCTGGCCCACGCGGTGCGCGGTCCGGTATCGCGAGGCGACCTGCTGCGCATATTCGGCCTCGTTGTACTTGGGGTCGCCAAATGAAATCGAGCAGGTGTTGACTGGCGCATCGGACAGATCCGCCATCATCGCCACGATTGCCGAAGAATCCACGCCGCCGGACAAAAAAGCACCCAATGGCACTTCTGCCACCATACGCACCTTCACCGCTTCGCGAACACGCTCCACGGTTTCCGCTGCGGCATCGTCTTCGCTCATCGGTGCCAGCGGCGTAAACGGGATGTCCCAGAATTGTCGAGGCTGGGGCAAACCTTTGCCACGCTGCAGGGTGAGCGTATGGCCGGGAGAAAGTTTAAGCGCCTGCTTGTAGATGGTGCGCGGCTCCGGCACATAGCCGTAGCCAAAGTAATCCTCGATCGCAAACGGGTCGAATTCGCGCTTGAAATCGGGATGGGCGGTAATGGTCTTCAACTCCGAGCCGAACACGAAGCAGCCGTTATCGAGTAGCGCGTAGTAGAGCGGCTTCACCCCCATGCGGTCGCGCGCCAGGAAAAAAGTCTGGTTATTGCGATCCCACAACGCAAAAGCGAACATGCCGCGAAAATGCTCGACGCAAGCTTCGCCCCATTCTTCCCAGGCGTGCACGATGACCTCGGTGTCGGAGCGGGTACGGAAGGTGTGGCCGAGGCTTTGCAACTGCGGGATCAGGTCGACGAAATTGTAAATCTCGCCGTTGAACACCACCACCACGCTGCCGTCCTCATTGAACAACGGCTGCTGGCCGCTGGCGATATCAATGATCGACAGGCGCCGGTGGCCCAGCCCGACGCCCGGCTCGATGTGCAATCCGGCCTCATCCGGTCCGCGATGCGACTGGATATCGTTGATGTGCGACAGCAGCGCCCGATCGATCGGACGCACACTCGTCAGGTCAAAAATTCCGGCGATTCCGCACATGGTAAAACTGTCCCTTATTTAGCCGCCTTTGCGCGGCGGTTCGACATTATTGTCAGGTACGCAACACTTTGTCGTACACTTGTTCGTATGCTTGCGTCATTGACTCAAGGCTGAATTGGCGCTCTATTCTCTGGCGCGCAGCGTGGCCCTGGCGAACCATCAGTGCCGGATCATCAAAATAACTGAGCAAGGCGCGTGCCATCATTTCCACCTCACCGGCATTAACCAATGTGCCATTGCTACCGGTCCGGATCAATTCAACATTGCCCCCCACCGCCGTGGCGATCACCGGCAAGCCGCTGGCCTGTGCCTCCAAAATGGTGTTGGAAATCCCTTCCCCCAGCGACGGCAGCACGAATACGTCCATGGCACGCATCAGCTCCGGGATATCTGTACGTTCGCCGGGCAGCCACGCCAGCGCGTCGGCACCCGCAGCGCGCAACATTTCCAGACACGGGGTGCGAGCAATTCCATCACCTGCAATCACCAGGCGCGCCCGCTGACGTGCTTGCGGATGCAATTCCAGTAAGCGCAGAAAAGCACGTACCAGTGTCGGATAATCCTTCACTTCAGCCATGCGCCCCACGCTGCCGAATACCACTGCGTCAGCTGGTGCAAAATCCGCGCGCAGGCCACTACGCTGTCCCGCGCGCGGATGAAACCGCGCGCTGTCCACACCACTGTATATCTGGGTAATGCGGCTGGCCGGCACACCCACTGTCGCTTGCAACCAGGTTTGCAAATCGCGGCTGACGGTAATGTAGTGCCCCACCAGCGGTCGAGCCGCGCGCCGCAACAGGTTGTATTTTCGGTTGCGTCCGTACAGGTCAAACACATCGCGCCCATGTTCGCCATGGATACGCCGCCGTATCCCGGCAGCAGCAGCGACGAACTGGCCTTCCAGGGCGGACAGGTTGCGCGTATGCACCAGATCCGGTTTTAACTCGCGCAATTTGCGCCATAATTTGGCGTAGATGGAAACATCCCGCCCCGGCTGCTTGTGCAGCGCATGGAACGGCACCGGCTGAGCCACAATGCGTTCGGCAAAATCCGTGTAATCGGTCAGGCATACCACCGTATGGCGGTATTTTTTCGAAGGCAGTTTATTCAGTATATTGACCATGCCATTTTCCATTCCGCCCACCGCGAAGTGATGCACGACATGGACGATCAGCGGCCCCTCCCCGGCAGTGCTCAAGGCCGGGAAACTTGCCGGAGGCTGGCAGCAATGGACGGCTGCATGTCGCGCATGAATTCACGCAGTACCGGTTGCGCCTGGATCAAATCATTTGCATAGGGTGTGGCAATCACGATCGCGGCACCATCATCGCGTTTGCCCATGATTCTTTCGCTGGCCAGCAGCAACTTGGCGAGATAATCATTGGTGGTGTCACGGCCATCCAGTTGATTCCAGCGCCACACCAGCAGGTTCTGCTTCACCGAATGCAGTTTGGCCTGGATCACTTCGGCAGGTTGCGCACCCACCTTCGGTGCGATATTGGTTTCACCCATATTCGACCACTCCGGGTCTTTCTGCCGGATCATGTAATTCTGGCTGGTAATCTGCTCTGCACCCTGGCGCTGGGTACTGTAATAAGCCATATACACCATTATTTGCTGGTTGCCTTTGCGGTAATACATGGCATGCTCGGCATCGGGCCCGACATAATGCGGATGCCAGCCGGTAAACGGTACCGTTTCCAGCGCCCAGCCATGGGCCGGGACAGGTGGCGCAATCTGCAATCCCTGTGGCAATACAAGCTTTCCATCCAGCCACATTGCATAGACATGCCCGGTGAGTGCCACTGCAATACTCAGGATCGCTGCCAACGCCACCCGGCCAAGCGGAGCCGCGGGCGCATCGTGTGCCAATACCTGTGCCGGTGGAACGGTCGATTTTTCATCTTCGCGCCAGAAACCACCGATCCAGAACAGTAACAACATCACTACGCCGAAAAATACCCAGCCGTAGATCAGATGGTCGAAGCCCAGCGCCAGCTTCATGTCGGACAGCACGGCGATCATCACGATCATGTAGGCGCGAAAGCCATTGGCAATGACCGGCACAATGATCGCAGCGATTGCAAACAGGATGCGCCGGGTATTACTGCGGTAGGTGAGATAGGCGTACAGGCAGCCCAGCGTAAACGAGGCAATCAGATACCTCAGACCACTACAGCCTTCAACCACCGACCATTGACCAGTCGGCGTGGTAAAGAAGGTTCCTTCCTGGTAAACCGGCATGCCGGTTAACTGCAGCGCCTTGACTGTAAAATTGGCGGTAAAAACCATCAAATGAGGAATCAGCGCCTCGCCCATGGGCACTGCGAGCAACAGAAAAGCCAGTGGAAAAGCCATGGCCCACACCGCACGGCTGCCGAGTATGGTCCACACGGCAGCAGGCAGCATCGCCACCAGCATGAGTTGCTCGCCCACCAGCACGCCACCGCTGTGGGCGAACAGCCAGCCAGCCGAAAGCAATAACAACAGGATCAGACCCCGCCATTCCGGTTGATAGGCCAGACACGCCAGTTCACTTCGCCTGCGCCAGATCAGCCATGCGCTGATCGGGAAAATCAGGAATCCGTGCGTGTAGGTTTCCGAACGCTCCCAGATCGCCACCGTGGACGCACTGGTGGAGTAAAAAATCAGCAATAGCGTAATGACTGCCGCGATGGTTATTGCAGCGGCTGCAGGCCAGCCGCGCACCATCGTCGATTCGGGTAGAGCAGGTTGTATGGTGACGCTCATGTACGATGTTCCCTGAGTGAAACCACCTGGGCAACAGGTAGTTGTTGTATCGGTACGGAGTTGCGGCCATTCAGTAGCGCATCCACCCTGCGCAAATTATCCGGCCACGCATAGTGCCCCCGCACGGCGGCGCGTGCCGCCGCGCCCATGCCTGGGTACGCACCACCCAGTATCGCGATAGCCTGTTCGACCTGACCGGTAGCGCCATCCGCCACCAGCAAGTCGCACCCCGGCACCGCCTGGATACCTTCCAGCGCCTGTGCGCTGGCGACCACAGGCAGCGCCATCGCCATGGCCTCCAATACTTTGTTTTGCACCCCGCGAGCAATACGCAAAGGCGCCACTGCCAGCCGGGCATGATGCAGCCAGGGACGCACGTCCTCGACGCGGCCGGTCACCGCCACACCCGGCAATTGTGCCAAATCCCGCACTACCTGGCCGGGGCGACCACCGACGATGACAAATCGCGCTTTGGCGTAATGTGCGCGTATTCGCGGAAAAATCTCACGTGCAAACCATACCACTGCATCCACATTCGGCCAGTAGTCCATGGCGCCGGTAAATACCAGCGGCAGGCTATCTGCCGGGTAGGGATTGGCATAGTGGCGATCCGGCGAAAAATATTCGAAATCCACACCGTTGTTGAACCAATCCACATGCGCCGCCGACTCCGGTGCGAGCTGGGCGAAATGACGCGCCTCCGCTTCCGACACAAACAATGCGGTATCGGAACGCGCGGCCAGATCGCGCTCCCATCGCAGCAGCGTACGGCCCTCGCGCCGATACAGCCAGGACAGCGGCCAGCGCTTGGCCTGTGCGTATTGCGTCCATTTACCGGAATCCACATCGACAAAATCCACCACGCTATGCAGTGCGTGATCGCGCGGCACGAATTGGCCCATCGCCGAGGAAAACATGAAGATTTTGGCAATTTTTCGAGTGGAGAGCGTTCGCGTTACCCAGTTCTGCATCCCGGCATGGGCATAGTAGGGTAGCGTCAGCGGCTTGCCACTGATTAGCCCGGTCAGACTTTTTAATTTGGCACGGCGCGGTTTGATCGCCGCAAAAAACGTCTCGTCGCAGATGGCCTGCAAATGGCTGGTGTATTGCCAGTCCTCCTGATCATCAACAAAGCACCCAAGGTGAACACGGTAGCGTTCGGTCAGATGCTTCAGCAGATGGTAGGAGCGAATCTTGTCACCCTTGTTTGGCGGGTAGGGGATACGATGCGCAAGAAACAACAATTCTTCCATCGGCCTAGCCCAGATTCTTGACGATATGCGGGCCAATCATATTAGCCAGCGCCAGCGGCATGCGTTGCCATGCCTTGATGAACAGCCGGTATTTTGGATTGAGGGGATTGTGATCGGGCACATTTTGCCCGCGTACCAGCTGGTATTCGTAGTACAGCGGCTGCGGCTCGAAACCCCAGTTTTTCTTGAAATCGTAAGAACCGGTACCGAGCTTGCTGCGTCCGTAATCGAACACCCGGCAACCTTTTTCGCAGGCGCGGCGCATCACTTCCCAATACATGAAATCATTGCCGGCCAGATTCCGCGCTTCAGCCGTGCCGCCGCCATAGTAGGGCAGCACCTCATCGCGGAAATAGAAATTCATCACGCTGCTGATGACGCGGCCATCCAGCCGAATGGTGAGAACTTCGCAATCACCGCCGAATACCTGTTTCAACACCTGAAAATAATTGCGCGAAAATACCGGGGTGCCAAGCCGATGCACGCTGCTCGAATAGGCGTGAAAGAAATCTTGTGTACCGGTATCAATCTCGCTCACCAATCCCGCCTTGATGCCTTTGCGCACCATGGCGCGCTGCTTGCGCGGGATGGCAGTCATGTTGTGTTCCACTTCCGGGTCAATTTCCTTGCGAAAGGTCACGTACAAGTCCTTGCCGGGCCAATCCGCATGGAAAGGTGTCCGGTTGCGGTATTCCAGATGTTCCACACGCAGTTCAGCCGCGAGTTTTTGCGCGGCCAGATCAAGCGCGTTTCTGGCTTCCGGGCTGGATGCCGCCGGGCCGCCATAGACGCAGAATGGCAATGCGGAAAGCGAATGTCCGAACAGGCGGCTGTTAATTTCAGCAAGCGGCAAAACACCCTGGATCTCACCACCCGCTTCGGCCAGCAAAAAATGCGTGCGATGGCCGAAGGCACGTTCGATCACTTCAGCCCAGCCGGCACGGTGAAAAAAAGTTGCCTCCGGACAGGACTGCACAAAAGCATCCCAGCGCGTTGCGTCAGCAGGTTCCATGAGTCGCACATTCATTGCGACTGATTCAAGCGGAAGTTTAACCGATGCATTCATGCTGCGTCCTTCATGAATACCCGATCCACCCTGTCCCATTGAAAGTCGCGCAACAAGTGCGCAATGCGACCTTCCATACGCCCCAGGTTCACATAATGACGAAACCGGGTTTTGAAACCAATCCCTGATTGACGGGGTTGTCCCGGGTCGATTTCCCATGGGTGAAAGTAGAACATGCAAGGCTGTCCATCGGTATGGTTCACGCGTCGCATCAGCCAGCACGATAAGGCATAGGGCATCAAGCGGAAATAACCGCCGCCTGCAGCAGGCAGATTACGTCCGAACAGGTGCACGGTACTGGGCGGAAATTCGAGCAAATCGTTGTCCAGCGGATGAAATGCGAAACGCGGCGCTTCCGGCATGCCGTAATGATCATGCGCAATCGGGTAAATACTGGAGCTGTAATGGTGGCCGGTTTCGCGCAAGCACTCCAGCGCCCACAAATTACGGCTCCCGATGGAAAAACTCGGCGCGCGATAACCGCGTATCGCTACACCACCAATGTCTTCCAGGAGGCCTTTGGCACGAGTGATGTCGGCACGGAACTGTTCGGGTGTCAGATCGGACGCACGTTGATGACCGTAACCATGGCTGGCCAGTTCGTGACCATTGTCGACGATGGCGCGCACCAGTTGCGGATAGCGCTCGGCGATCCAGCCCAGCGTAAAAAAAGTGGCATGCGTTTGGTGCTCGTCCAGCAATGCGAGTATGCGTGCAATGTTGCGTTCCACCCGGCATGGCTGCGCGTCCCAGCTGTCTCGGGCAATGTGCGGAGCAAAGGCGGATACCTGAAAGTAGTCTTCCACATCGATGGTCATGGCATTACGCACAATAGGCCCTTTATGCGACAGCATAATTACGCGAATCCAGCCACTGCAACAATATGGCGGCAATACGTACCGCTGCGCGGCCATCCCAATACTCGGGTATGCGCCCAGCCTTGCCGCCGCCATTCAGCACCGCCTCTGCCGCCACCAGTATCTGCTTGCGATCGGTGCCGACGATGGTATTGGTGCCTTCGTCCACTGTAATCGGGCGTTCGGTGTTGTGCCGCAAAGTCAGGCAGGGCACGCCCAGCGCAGTGGTTTCTTCCTGAATGCCGCCGGAATCGGTCAGTACGATGCGCGCATCTTTCATCAAACCGAGCATTTCCAGATAACCCAACGGCGGCAGCGTCATGATGCCCGGCCGGTCCAGCCATGCCGTCAGGCCAAGGCGCTCGATACTGGCACGGGTACGTGGATGCAACGGGAAAACGATGGGCAGGTCTGCGGCAATCATTGCCACGGTTTCCAGCAGATCACCGAGAATGCCGGCATCATCCACATTGGATGGCCGATGCAGCGTCAACACGCCATAAGCCTCGGGCAAGATTCCGCCCAGGGTGGTGGCTGCCGGTACGGCGCGCGGCAGATTGTGATGCAAGGTGTCGATCATTACATTACCGACAAAATGCACGCGCGCGGCGGCGATACCTTCGCGCATCAAATTTTGATGGGCGCTTTTCTCGGTAATGAACAGCAAATCGGAAATCTGGTCGGTCAGCACCCGGTTGATTTCTTCCGGCATGCCGCGATCGTAACTGCGCAATCCGGCTTCGACATGGATGACGGCTACCTCGCGCTTCGCCGCCACCAACGCGCAGGCAATGGTGGAGTTGACATCGCCCACGACCAGGATCGCAGCCGGCTGTTCCTGCTCCAGCACCGGTTCGAAGCGGCGCATGATTTCAGCGGTTTGTACCGCGTGGCTTCCCGAGCCGACTTCCAGATTGATGTCGGGATGGGGAATCCCAAGATCGGTGAAGAAACGATCATTCATTGCAGCATCATAATGCTGGCCGGTGTGCACCAGCTTGGCGCGAATTCCGGCGCTCGCCAATGCGGTCATCACAGGCGCGATTTTCATGAAATTGGGGCGCGCACCTACCACGCATAAAATATCGGTCATGCTGATCCCCGTATTACGTTCTATTGATTGGCTTCCGGTGGCTCATTCACCGGGGGCGTATTTTTCTCCGACACCATGAACAGTATCTTGCGCACAACCGGCAATATACGGTTGAGCGAGCGTTCCATCTGTTCCACCCTGCCATTGAGTTGCAACAAGTCATCGGGCATGCCCGTATTGGCGGCGCTACCATTACCGCGCAATACGCCTCCACCCGGCGTATCCTGATGGGCAATTTCGAGGCGCAAGTCTTCCACCACCTCTTTTACCGAAGCCGCATCAAAAGCGGCTTTTTCTTCCAGAAAACCATACAGCATCAAGCGGTCACAGAAAGTATTGACGCGGCGCGGGATACCGCCGGTGAATTGATAAATGGTCTCGAATGCATCATCGCTGAATGACGGCATTCCCTTCCAGCCTACAGTACGCAGACGGTGCTCGATATATGCGCGGGTTTCCAGCGCATCCAGCGGCCCGAGGTGATAGGAAGCAATCACGCGCTGGCGCAACTGCTGCATATCCTGGCTTTGCAGGATATTGCGGAATTCAGGCTGGCCCAACAGAAAGCTCTGGATCAGGGAACGCTCGTTATTCTGGAAATTGGACAGCATGCGCAATTCTTCCACCGCGCGAGGTGTCAGATTTTGAGCTTCATCCACGACCAGCAAGGCACGTTTGCCCTGCTGTGCAGCGGCCTGCAGAAACCCTTCGAGGTTCTTCAGGAGCGCCGATTTGCTGATGTTTTCATGCTCCAACCCGAATGAGGCAGCCACACTGCGTAGCGTGTCATCCGCATCGAGCTGGGTGCTCACCAGTTGCGCCGCAACGATATTTTCTGATTCCAGCTGCTTGAACAGATTACGCACCAGGGTGGTTTTGCCCGCCCCCACCTCACCCGTGATGACAATAAAGCCCTCGCCCAGCGACAGCCCGTATTCCAGGTAAGCCATCGCGCGTTTGTGGCCTTTGCTGCCGAAGAAAAATCGCGGATCGGGACTTAGCTGAAACGGCTTGGCATTGAGATGGTAATACGCTTCATACATTTGATTGCATTCTAGAAGGTCATGTTGACCAGAGCAGTGATACTGTTTTCAGTGAAATCATTGCCGATCAGATTGGAGCTGCGTGCCTGATGGCGAATGAAGACAGAACCGGTTAATTTTGGGTCGAACTGATGCGTCACACCGCTCGAAACCATCCACAAGTCGTCCTTGCGATTCTGGGATGGCACCTCGATGCGCGATAGATTGCCATACAGATTAAACGTGGTA
>NZ_JBTSEG010000023.1:11686-41221 GCF_054605375.1 Sulfuriferula sp.
GACAGAACCGGTTAATTTTGGGTCGAACTGATGCGTCACACCGCTCGAAACCATCCACAAGTCGTCCTTGCGATTCTGGGATGGCACCTCGATGCGCGATAGATTGCCATACAGATTAAACGTGGTACGCGGCGCAAAATGCCAGTTCCAGCCGGCATTGACCCCTGACGAACGGTCATAATTGCCGCTTGTCTGCAAATCGCGGCGCATGCTGTAGATACCGAGGTTGTAATTGCTCTTGCCCACATTCACGCCCACGCCTGCCGTCAGGTTTTTCAGAATGAAGACTTCATTGACCAGTGATTGATTAATACCGTACGCGTTGTAAATCGTAGGAAAACAGCCATACCCCGATGGGGGTTGAGTATCTGCTGGTACAAATATGATATATGAATTAAAACCAGAATTATTAGGCGCAACAACGAAGCCCATGCCTGGCGGCGGAGCGGTGCACGCAAAATAGCTTCCAACCAAAGTCGCGCTCAGGCTGGTGGCGCTACTGGTCGTGAGGTTTTCGCTGTACCCGGCACGCCAGTTGGTATGACGGGTGCGTTCGCTCAGGTCAAACGAATAAGTCCTGCCAAAAAAACGGTGCCCGTAAGTGGCTGCCACGCTGGTGCGCGAAGTGGGCGTCCAGGTGAATCCCGCATTCCAGAAGGGGCCATCTATCTTGCCACCGCTTGCGCTGATATAGTTATTGCGCTCCTGGCCGGCCGTGGCGTTCACGCGCAATTTTCGCGTCAGCGCATAACCCAGCGTTGCGGAAGCACTTTCGAATTCGGTGTCGGCCACCAGCTGATTTTTATTTTTGGTGTAACTGTAATTGACTCCCCAGAACAGATCATTGAATGAACTGCCACTGAGTAACGAACCTGTCACATTGTTGGTCAGCGTGTTGGAAATACCCTGGCTGTTGTAATAAATGCCACTCTGCCTTACACGGAAATCGCCATCAGCAAAACTGCCGAAACGCTTCTTGATATACGGGCTGATGCTGTAGGTTCCCACCGTAGTCAGATTTTTGGTCGCGTTGGTGTTGCCAAATCCTACCGGTCCCAGCGCATTGATATTCTGCTGAGCAATCGCGGTGTTCGCGTCGAGAAACAGAAAATCTTTCAGCAATTCGGCATTAGCTGAACCACTAAGCTGATGATTGAGTGAATTATTATCGCTGGTGTTAAGGTAGGTCAAAGATTGCAGCGAGTAGTTGACCCTGACCTTGAGGCGCGCTCCGTCTTTGTAGATTTGCACACCGGGCCGAATCTCGGTAATCAAATCATTTTTTTTGGATTGGCCTGAAGGCGCCAGATTGACGTTATCCGTATAACGCTCACTGACAGTCAGATTGGGCGTCACCGTCCAGTCAGCGGCCAAGGCGGGCAAAGCCACGCCCGTCAGCAACATTACCGGGGCGAGCGCTCCGCGCGCCCCCAATAGCATTATCGAATGGAGTCGAGATCTATTTTCCGTATGTGCCATAGTATCCGTAGTAGTTGTCGTTGCCGAGGACTGCCGTCGCCTTGTTCAGCACCATGCCGATGACTTCACATGATTCGAGTTGGCTCAGCGCTTCTTTGACAGCCTCCTGCGAGGTTTTTTCCGCCTCCACTACCATCACGATTTGTCCCATATGGGTCGCCAGGACACTCGCTTCACTGGTGGACAACAGTGGTGGCGAATCAAAAATAATGACGCGATCCGGGTAACGGTTGGCCAGGTCTGCGACCAGCCGGCTCATTGCCGAACTGGCCAGCAACTCGGTACCATGCTTGCAGGGGTGCCCGGCTGTCAACAGAGAGAGCTTGGGAATGTTGGTACGCAGCATCACCTCGGACAACTCCAGGCTGGGGTCCTGCAACACATCCAGCAGCCCCTTGCCGGCCCGAATCCCCAGATACTCCGGCAATCGTGGCCGCGCCACGTCGGCATCCACCAGCAGCACGGTGCGTTCCATTTCCGTTGCAATACTGATCGCGAGATTGAGGGAACAGAATGATTTTCCTTCACCAGGCAGCGAACTGGTCACCATGATCAGATTGCCGTTTCTGACTGCCGCGCCACCCTGACCGAAAGCATTGGCCAGCAAAGGGCGTTTGATCAGGCGGAATTCTTCAGCGACCTGGGTACGCTCCGCATCAGGTGTGACGCCGCCCATGCGCGCCAGGCGCTTCAAATCAATTTCAACCCGCATCGAAGTTGCGCCGCCATCCGTCTCGCTGTCCACAGGCACATGCGGCATCTCCGCGGCGGCGTGAGTATGCTCACGCTGCATCGCGGCCTCAATCCGGTTAACCGGTTTTTCCGGGGCCACTGGCTGTGTCGCCGGGCCGGCGTGTACCAGCTTGTTGGCTGCTTTTTCGATAATACTCATCTTAAACTCCCTGAATCCGGGCGACCACGCTTACTAGACTGCCGAAACTGCTGCGGGGCACGTGTAAAACCCTACCGCATACCCGTTTCTTCGTCATCGACTCAACACAACACGATGTATTCATCCTGGTTAGCGCGCCATAAACATCTGTAGCGTCAACAAAACGCCATAAGCGCCAATCAAGCTGAAAAACGACAAGCCATAAGCAATCAAACCCTTGCGTTTCTTGATTTTGACAGCATCGGTATCGATCCGCGTGACCGATCCCAGCAACGGCAACCCGGTCAATTCGCGCAATACACGCCTGTCTGTCACTGTGCGGCGCAACTGGCTAACCAGGAAGGCAACGACAATGCCTGCGAGTATCCCCACCAACGGCACCATCGAAATCAACAATGGGCGATTCGGCCACGACGGCTTGAGCGGAACGCGTGGTGGATCGATTACCCGGAAATCCACGACATCAGTTTTGCTTTCCACCTGCCCGGACAGATTCGCCGTCTCGCTACGCGCCAGCATGGCGGCATAGTTTTGCTTGTACATTCCGTAATCACGCGTCAACTGGGTATATTCAGCTTCAACATCCAGCGTATTGTTTACCGCCCCCTTGAGTTGACTCAAGCGACTCTGGTATTCGCCCACCCGTCCCTTGAGGGAAGCGACATTGGCATCCGCTTCGGCAATGGCGATCGTCAGCTGTTGGTAAACCGGGTTGAGCGCACGACCATCGCCGGTAGTCTTGGTGGTCTTGGCTTCCTGTTTTTTCTGCGCTTCCAGCTCCTTGATAAGACGCTTGGTAGACACGATATCCGGATGCAGGTCGGTATAGGTAAGGCGCAGGGTATCCAGATTCTTTTTCAAGGACTGGATACGCGCATCCAGTTCCGGATTACTTTGCGTCTGTACTGCGGCGGCGGAAATCTCCGGTTCCTCGTCGGCCAACTGACGCTTGAGCTGGTCGCGGCGATCAGTGGCTTCGCGCAAATCCAGCTCCGCCTGATGCAGCGCGGTTGTGGTAGCTGACAGCTTGGCGTAGTAATCTCCGCCTTCGCCCGGCATCAGCCCCATGTGTTTGCGCTTGAACTCTTTCATGGCATTCTCGGTATCAATGAGTTTTTGCTCGTAAAGCTTGAGCTGCTCATCAATAAATTTCCGCGAAGATGAAAGATCCTTGCGCGTTTTTCCCAGACTGCTTTCCACAAAGATGGTCAGCAATGCCTGCACTACCCGTTTGGCCAATTCGGGATGCTCGTTCTGGTATGCAATGGTGTAGAGATTGGCACCCGTATTGGATGCTTCAAGCTTGATCTGACTGGCCAGACCATCCAGCATGGCCTCGGTCTGCTGCGGCGTCTTTGCCCTGATGTCCATGTCGGTCATACGCGCAACCTTTTCCAGGTTGGGACGGCTGACCAGCGTGCGCGTCATCAGACGAAGCTGCTGGTCGACATTCGGCTCGACAGTCAGGCCGCTGAGCAGCGGCTTGAGCAAGGTCTGGGTATCCACATAGACACGCGCGGAGGCCTCAAACCGGCTGGGCAGGGTATACACCCAGAACCACCCCGCAATCGAAACCAGCCAAGCGATGATGACGATGTACCAGCGCCGATGCCAGGTCGCTCGCACATAGCCCATCAACTGGTTTAGCAATTCATCCATGTTTCCCCCTGCCGTTTTTCAGAAGTTCTTGGCAACTGAAAATTATTAGAAAAAGCTTTCCGGTATCACCAGCACATCGCCAGGAAGGATAGGTACATCGGCACTGATATCACCACCGTTGACCAGATCATCCAGACGCACACCCAGACGTTCCTGCTTGCCATTCACGGTACGCAGGATATAAGCCTTGTTGCCAGCCGCGTAATCGGTGATGCCGCCCACATCAATCATCAGATCAATCAAGCTCATGTGTTCACGGTAATTCAGCGCTTGCGGTTTGGTTGCCTGGCCGATTACCCGGACTTGCTGGCTGAATGGACCGACGCCGCCAGCCACGACTACAGTGACGATCGGTTCCTGTATGTATTTGGACAGTGCTTTTTCGAGGTCACGCGCCAACTGGGTGGGCGTTTTTCCGCTGGCAGGCATGTCTTCCACCAGATGCATGGTCATTTTGCCGTCGGGGCGCACAGGGAAAGTCCCGGAAACGTCAGGGTTGCGCCAGACGAACACATTCACGCTATCACCCGGCCCGATGAGATAATTCCAGTCAGCCTGCTTGCTCAGCTTCGTGGGTGCCACTGGATAATTCGTTGCACATCCGGACAAGCCCATCAGCACAGCCAGCAAAACTACCCACCGGGAAGAAATCAGGGGTTTGATTGCGTTCACGGCATTCCTCCTACTTATCAATTAGTTAAAAGTTTCGCAAAGCATCATGTCACATACAAATTTATTCAATGCATGTGGCTCAGACAGGCCAAAATACAATCAAGACTTACCGCAAGCATATTTCAGGCCTAATATTGACACGCTTGATTTATCAATTGGTTAGTGTTATTCAGCGTATCAAATGCGCCTGTATTCTCGTTATTATCGACGATATCCACCACTAACTGGCGAAACGCCAACAGCAGGGCATTCCGGACAACACGTTCGAGCATACCAGTATGCGACAGCGACGCACATCATCCAAAAGTGATAGCTGCCCCGGCAGCCTGCAATGCCTTTTTACGCTGCAAACATTGCGGACAATGCCCGCACGGCTTGGCATAACCCAGCAGACAACTATACGTGTCCTGCAAATTTATACCCAATTTGATTGCAAGTTCAATCACCTGCACTTTATCCAGCTCGGCCAGTGGCGTGCGCACCTCGATATCACCCAGGCTGTGCACCATGTGATTGAAGCCCTGCACAAACAGCGGCGACGCACTCGGATAGGCGCCCGCGTCGTCGCGATTCAGTGCCAGATGCAGGCACGTCGCGCCGATTTGCACGGCATAACTCACCCCCAGTGCCAGCGCGACCAGATTGCGATGCGGCAGCGGTACATGCAAACGTTGCGTTTGCCCGTCGCGAAACGCCTCCCCGGCCGCGGCCATATCCAGTTTCTTCAATGGCACCCCCAGCGCTTTGCTGTGCATGCTCGCTGCGCGTAATTCCTCGCTGCCGGCACGTTGGCCATAATCGATGAACAGCGCATGCAGTTGTACGCCTTCACTGTGCTTGAGATGCAGCAGCGTCACACTATCAATGCCGCCGGAGAGCAGAACGAGTTCGGTCATGCAGAGAATGCTACACTATCCGCCTCGCAACAGGAGGCAAATGCATGGCCACCGATAGCATAGAGCAACTGCAAACCGAGATTCGGCGCTTTGCCGAAAATCGCGACTGGCAACCGTTTCATACGCCCAAGAATCTGGTCATGGCACTGGCGGTCGAGGCTGCCGAACTGATGGAGCACTACCAGTGGGCCACACCCGAACAGAGCCAGCATCCCGATCCTGTCAAACTGGCTGCGGTCGGTGAGGAAATGAGCGATGTGCTGATTTATCTGGTGCGTCTGGCCGACGTGCTGGAACTGGATCTGCTGGCTGCCGCACGTGCCAAACTGATCCACAACGGACAAAAATATCCCGCTGACGCGGCCCGCGGAAACGCCGCCAAATACACCGAACTCGAGCAGGACAAGCAACCATGAGTTACTACGAACACCACGTTTTTTTCTGTACCAACCAGCGCGAGGATGGCGCCCGATGCTGTGGCGCATCCGGCGGCCAAGCCATGCGCGACTATGCCAAAAAGAAGCTTAAATCACTGAACCTGAACGGCGCGGGAAAATGCCGCATCAACAGCGCAGGCTGCATGGACCGTTGCAGCGAAGGCCCGGTGCTGGTGGTATACCCGGAAGGCACCTGGTACACCTACGTGGACGAGCAGGATGTCGACGAGATCATCGAGCAGCACCTGCAGCATGGCAAGGTCGTCGAGCGGCTGAAAATCTGACGTGAAGCGCTCCAAACTCCGCATCAAAACTGCCGTCGGCAACGTCGAGACCGTGATCAACGACCCCGGTAACAATCGCCGCGGTCTGGCATTTATCGCCCATCCTCATCCGCTGCACGGCGGCACGCTGAACAACAAAGTCGTGCAGACGCTGGCACAGACCTGCCATGACGAAGGCTATGTCGCGGTGCGCCCGAATTTTCGCGGCGTCGGCGGCAGCGACGGTGTCTACGATGGCGGCATCGGTGAAACCGAAGACATGCTGGCCGTGATTGAATTCGTGCGCGGCCATTACGACAACGCCCTGCCGGTGCTGCTGGCCGGTTTTTCGTTTGGCGCCTATGTGCAGCACCGCGTGGCGCAACGCATCGCCGCCCACAAGCTCATCCTGATCGGGCCCGCCGTCAACCTCTATGAATTCGATTGCGTGCCGCCCTCGACCACCATCATCCACGGTGAAAGCGATGAACTGGTCCCGCTCGCCGCGGCGCAAGCCTGGGCGCAGACTTGCGGCACGCCCATCGAAATCATTCGCGGTACCGGACATTTCTTTCACGGCAAACTGGCCGAACTCAAATCAGCCGCACTGACAGCATGTCACTCATAAGCGTGCGTGGCCTTGGTAAGCGCTATGGCGGCAACGCCGTGGTGCGCGATCTCGATCTCGACATTCGCGCAGGTGAATGCTTCGGCCTGCTGGGTCCCAATGGCGCAGGCAAAACCACCACGCTGAAAATGCTGCTCGGGCTGATTGCGCCGGATAGCGGCAGCATCGAAATCCTCGGCGAGCCGGTGCCGTTGCGCGGCCGCGAAGCACGTATCCGCATCGGTGTAGTACCGCAGATGGACAACCTCGACCCGGACTTTAGCGTGGCTGAAAACCTGCTCGTGTATGGCCGTTACTTTGGGATCGGCGATGTGCTGATCCGCAGCCGCATCCCGGCGCTGCTGGAATTCGCCGGGCTGATCAGCAAGGCCGATGCGAAAATCACCACGCTGTCAGGCGGCATGAAACGGCGCCTCACCCTGGCGCGCGCGCTGATCAACGACCCAGAGCTGATCGTGCTGGACGAACCCACCACCGGCCTCGACCCGCAGGCACGGCATGTAATCTGGCAGGGCCTGCGGCGCCTGATTGCACAAGGCAAGACCATCCTGCTCACCACTCATTTCATGGAAGAGGCCGAGCGCCTGTGCGACCGGCTGGTGATTCTCGACCACGGCGCGGCCATTGCTGCGGGCAGCCCGCGCGCCATGATCGCCTCCGAAATCGAACCCAGCGTGGTCGAAATTTACGGCGAAGGCGTCACCGAATGGGGCAGCACACACGGCAAGGCAATGTGCGCGCGCCATGAGATCACCGGCGAGACGCTGTTTTGTTATACCCATGACAGCGCCGAGCTGCTCGCTCAGTTGCACGCACAAGACAGCCTGCGCTACCTGCATCGCCCTTCCAACCTGGAAGACGTATTTTTGAAATTTACCGGGCGCGAATTGCGCGATTCATGATGCCAACGACCCTAAGCATTCAACACTTCGCGCCGCCGCGCCTGTCGTTGCGCTTCATCCCGGTGTGGCGGCGCAACTTTCTGGTGTGGAAAAAACTCGCGGGGTCGAGCATTCTCGGCAATCTGGCCGACCCCATGCTCTACATGCTCGGTTTCGGCTACGGCCTCGGCAGCCTGATGCCCGAAGTGGGCGGCGCGCGTTACATCACTTTTCTGGCGGCCGGTACCATCTGCTATTCGACCATGAACAGCGCCACTTTCGAGGTGCTCTACTCGGGCTTCTCGCGCATGCACGTGCAAAAAACCTGGGATGCCATCCTCAACGCCCCCATGAGTCTCGATGACGTCATGCTGGCCGAACTGATCTGGGGCGCATCGAAAAGCCTGCTGTCCGGGCTCGCCATTCTGGCAGTGATCTGGGTCATGGGCCTGCAGCAAAGCTGGCTGCTCAGCCTGTGGGTGCTGCCGGTGGTCATCCTCATCGGCCTGACCTTCTCCGCGATGGGGCTGGTCATGACTGCGCTGTCGCCCAGCTATGATTTCTTCATGTACTACTTCACGCTGGTGATTACGCCGATGGTACTGCTATGCGGGGTGTTCTACCCGGTCGACCGGCTGCCCGGCTTTCTTCAGATCGCATCGGCCTGGCTGCCGCTGTCGCATGCCATCGACCTGGTGCGCCCGTTGATCCTCGGCCACTTGCCCGCGCATATCGCCGGGCACATCGCCGCACTAGCCGCATGGGGTCTGCTGAGTTACTGGCTGGCACTGGGATTCACCCGCCGTCGACTGCTGACATAACATCAGCCAATAAGGATACTCATGCTGTGCCGACATTCGCCTGACCAATGACGCGAACGGCGAGGCCGCCCAGTTCCGCCGAAGTCTCGACCTGCACATCCAACCGGTGCACAGCTGCGACACGCCGCACGATCGACCAACCCAGTCCGCTGCCGCTCTCACTGCTGCCCGGCACTCTGAAGAACCGCTCACCCAGCCTGTTCCGGCCGGCCTCGGCTAGACCCGGCCCACTGTCTTCAACACTCAACACGACACGCCCGGCCTGCTGCCGCACGCTCACCTTCACTTGCGCTGACGCTGAGCTGTATCTCACCGCGTTGTCAACCAGATTACGCACCAGAACTGTGAGCAGCGTCTCATTGCCTGGAACGCTGCAAGGTTCGGCGGCCTCGAATTCCAGCGTTTGATTTTTGGCGAGTGCTTTCGGCGCCAGTTCGGCCACGACGTGTTGGGTTAACGCGCTCAGATCGACCGCCGCCATGGCAGGCGCCGTAACGGCTTCCAGCCGGGACAAGGTCAGCAATTGCTCCACCAGTCGCGTGGCGCGGTCGCAGCCCTCCAGCGTGCTTTTGAGCGCGTGCCTGCGCAAGGCATCGTCAGCTTCGCCCAGCGCCACCTGCGCCTGGGCGCGGATCGCCGCGATCGGCGTGCGCAGTTCGTGCGCGGCATCTGCCGTGAAGCGGCGTTCGGATTCCAGCAGCGTGCCGATGCGCTCGAACAGACCGTTCAGGGCGTTGACCATCGGCGCCATCTCCGAGGTTATGCCGTCGAGCGCGACCGGATGCAGCGCCTGCGGTTGGCGCTCAGCCAGTGCATGCCCGAGCCGGCGCATGGGTGCGACGCCGCGGTACACCGCCCACCACACCGCCAACGCCAACAGCGGCAGCGCCACGGCCATCGGCCACAGCGTGCTGCGCAGCACAGCCCACAGAATCGAGGCCCGCGAACTCGCCTGCTCGCCCACATACACTTGCACGTCGCGCTCGGCTCCGTAGGCCGCAAACACACGCCACGCAATGCCTCCGATCTGCACTGTCGCAAAGCCGGTCTTGATGTCCTTGCCGGGCTCAAGCATCGGGGCAGCTGACACGTTGGCCGAGCGCAGCACCAGGCGGCCCTCGTGGAAGACCTGGAATGCTACCTTGGGCGCATAGCGGTGCAGTGTGGGCGCGTCGATGCCGCTGCCGTCATCCTCTATCTCGCGCGCCTGCTGCACCACCAGCAGCGCAGCCGCCTGCGCTAGGTGACTGTCCAGCAGTTCGTCGAGCTCGTGGCTCGCGTCGAACCAGGTCATCGTCGCCGTGACCAGCCAGACGCCCACCACCACGGCGAGCACCAGCGCGAGCAACCGGCCTTGCAGCGAACCAGGCGGCTTGATCATGATTTCGGTAAATCGCGCAGCAGAATGTAGCCGACGCCGCGCACGGTCTGGATCAGTGCGGCGCCAAGCTTGCGCCGCAGATTGTGGATATGCACCTCGACGGCGTTGCTTTCCACCTCCTGGCCCCAGCTGTAGAGATGCTGTTCGATCTGTTCACGCGAGAGCACGCGGTCGGCGTTGAGCATAAACGCGTGCAGCAGGTCGAACTCCCGCGTCGACAGCGCGACGGGCTCGCCCGCCTGCCGCACGGAGCGGGCCGCCGGATCGAGAACGACATCCTGCACGGCCAGGCACTCCTGCGGCTGGCCGTGGGCACGGCGAATCAGCGCGCGCAACCGTGCGGCAAGTTCGTGCAGGTCCACCGGCTTGACCACATAGTCGTCGGCGCCGACGTTGAGTCCGCGGATACGGTCGGGCACTGCGTCACGCGCGGTCAGCACCAGCACCGGCAGCAAGACGCCGGCCCGGCGGAGGCAGCCAGCACCTCCATGCCATCTATCAGCGGCAGCCCGAGGTCGAGCACCGCGGCCGCATAAGGCTGGGCGCGCAACTCGCGCTCTGCGGCCTCACCGTTGCGTACCCAGTCCACCTGGAAGCCGAGCTGCCGCAGACCGGCGCGCAGGCCGTCACCTAGCAGCGGATCGTCTTCGGCGAGCAGGATATGCATGGCACGGATTGTCTCATGAAGCGTGCTCAGCCGCGATCAGGGTTTCCGGCCGTTGCCGATGCTGCGGGCCGGCCGGCGAGGCCAGCGCCAGACGGCGCGCTTTGCCACTGCATCCACCAGAAGCCCAGCACCGTCACCAGCATCAGCACGGCCACGCTGCGCCAGGCGCGGCGAATGCCTTGCTCCGGCAGGCCCGGCTTGCGCCCGCTGATCATCGAGCCCACCAGATTCTCCCGGTGCAGCCAACTGCTGAGCAGCACACCGGCGACGTGCACGCCAATGACAGCCAGCATCACGTTGGCTGCCGCCTCGTGCACCTCTTCCAGCCAGTCGCCCGCGACGTCGTTGTAGATGGCCCAGCCCGATGCGGCGACGGCCAGCGTCAGCCCCAGCAGGGCCACGATGGCCAGCGCACCTGCCGGGTTGTGACCTGTGTAGTGCTCAGGCTGGCCGCACAGCAACGCGCCGAGATAGCGCGCCACCGCCCTGGGGCCGCGCACGAAGGTCGAGAAGCGCGCATAGCGGGTGCCCATCAGGCCCCAGACAATGCGAAAACCCACCAGACCCGCCATCGTGTAGCCCAGCGACACATGCAGCAGCCGCCAGCGTTCACTCTCGGCAGTGAGGTAGGCACCGGCAAAACTGAGCACCATGAGCCAGTGGAAGACACGAACCGGAACATCCCAGACCAGTATCTTGCGGGTTCCCGGTTCGTTGACAGGTGGGTTAGCGGGGGATACGGACAAATCGTTCATTGAAATCTCCTTGGTCGGATCGGGTATGGCAGGCGGCACAGTTGGAAGCGCTCTTTACCGCTGGCCGCTTCCAGGCGAACGCAGGCACCTCGTCGTGCTGGCGGACGAACCACGCCGAACGGGTGATGCGATCCTCGGGGGGCGCTTCGCGCACGCGCCCATAAGTGCCGGCGTAGGCGGTGAGCCAGGTCGCGAGTTGCTTCACCGTTGCCGGATCAAGCGAGGCATCCGTGCCGTAATGGTGCGGCAGGCTGTGCATCACCCGCTGCCAAGAGGCCGCCGGCAACATGCCGGGCGGGTAGGCCACGTGGCAGGCGGCGCATTCCTGCTGATACTTGGGCAACAGCGGCACCCGCGGCGCGCGCTGGTCGTCATCGGCAATAGCCGGATGGTTGATACCGATGGCGACGAGCAAGCCAAACAGGGCTTGTTGGGCATGTGAGCGAAGTCGAAATGGCATGGCTGGTTCTCCTAAATAACGTGAATGAAGTGCGGCGCATCAAGGCTTGAGCGTCAGCAGCCAGCTCAACACGTCCGCCTTCTCTGCGGCAGTGCATGCGCGGCCCACGACGTCATTGCAATTGCGGTGGAACCATTTCTCGGCCTTGGCCGCATCGGTGAAGCGCTCGGGGTTGAAGGCCGGCGCCAGCGCGCCGATGGTCTTGCCAGTCGACGCATGCTTGCCAGGCTTGGTAGGCACGGCGCCATGGCACGAAGCGCAACTCCATTCGCGGCCGTGGCGGGCGGTGAAGAATTGCTGGCCCCGGGCAGACACGGCAGGCGAACCGGCCTGAGCGGTGTAGCCGGACAACAGTTCCGGCGCGGTGGCGGCCTGGGTGGCAGGCGCAAAAACGGCAGCCGCCAGCCCGGCAGCGGTGATGGTTAGAAGCAGGGACGATAGGTTCATGGCAACTCCTTTGTTGCCATGTTGCGGCTGAAATCTTAAGGCTTTCTTAAGCGGGGCTGTGCGCCCTCGGACTCGCTCAAGCTGCGGTGGCTAGCGGCTTGCCGGACTGAGGGTTGATGTCACCGTCAGATAACCCGCACGCGCTGCAGCACATGACCGCGACCCTTGGTCTTTTTTGTGGGGGATTACAATCTAAACACGCATTACCTCGCCAGCGTCGTCGATATTGCACGCTGCCGGGCACCGACGTGTTACATCGCATCCAGAAACCGCTGCCCGGCCTCGTGCAGTTCAGCCTTGAGCACATCGCAGCGGCTCGCATCGTCGCCACATGCGGCTTCCAGTAGCCGCAAGGCATCAGCTTCATAGCTCGCCCATGCCGCCCGCACCTTATCCGGATCGAGTTGCCGGGATATTGCAGCCCCTGCTGCGCAAACCGGCTCACCTACGTATTTCAGCATGGCGTAGCGCGGAATCACACGCTGACCGGTGCCATCCTCTGCTGCCGCCACTAGCGGGCTGGTTTTGGTATAGATTTTGCCCTCGAATTTGAATTGTGTGCCAAGCGGAAGGTGCTGGAATTTCATGTATTAGGTCTGAACCATCAAGATTTGCATATCAACTGAAGTGAATTACACTGAACAAACACTGTTGCGTTTTATTTTCATCCCAAAACCGGAATTGAGCGAATACTTGCGTCCGCATAAATTTTCACCGGTGTCGCATTATTTTACACGGGCGGCCAATCGTGTAGCCTTGTAATAACATATGCGCTTGTTTCAGCTAAAAAATAAAATACAGGCATGTTATATGCTTAACTAGTTTCAACGCGCACTGCGCAACTTTTCGGGAGATCATCATGAAATACCTATCAATCATCGCCTTCAGTCTCGTTTCATCCAATCTTTGGGCAAGAGGTACCATAACAGTTCCTGAACCTGAAACCCTCTTCCTGTTTGGAATTGGCGTGGTGGCGCTGATCCTTTCCCGCAACAAACGCAAGTAAATCAGAACGCGGCACCGCCAGCTGCTGGGGGTGCCGCCTAGTCACATTCTCCCGGACGGCCTCTATCCGTCTTTGAAATCAACTCCTTACTTCCGCGCCAAACAAGCAGCACAGCCAGAACACTACTAGCCCGCCTCTATGCCTGCCTCACCGGACCGGCTTTGGTGTAGGCCTTCCGTCGAATTAGAACCACGCGCCAATAGTGAGGCATGGGTATTTCATGACGATACAAATACCGCACCCATATTCAATGCCTTCACGGATTCAATGAGGCTATTTGAATAAATTCAAGTACGCGTCAAACACATACATCTTGCCACGCTTACCGCCGGTGATTTCTTTCAGTATCTCCAGGCGTTCCAGATCGGCAATCAGTTTGTATGCGGATGCCGCTGATACTTCAGCTACCTGCCCGACTTTTGCGGCATCGACAAGTGGATGCTGATATAAGTAATGCAGCACTTTTTGAGCATTGGCCGTTCTGCTCCCCAGCGTCTGTAATTGGCTATCCACCTGCTTTTGCAGCGTGAGTATATTGTCAAACGTGGCGATGCTACTTTGCGCGGTCTCGACAACCCCCACCAGAAAAAACTTGAACCATTGCAACAGGTCGTTCTTTTCTCTCACCCGCATCAAGTTATCGTAATAATGCGTGCGATTGCGTTCGAAGAAATCCGACAGATACAACACCGGTTGCTTCAATATCCCGCGACTGACCAGATACAAGGTAATCAGCAATCGCCCCACGCGGCCATTGCCATCCAGAAAGGGGTGGATGGTTTCAAACTGGTAATGCACCAGCGCAATTTTCAGCAGTTCAGGGAAATACTCGGCATCGTTATGCACAAACTGCTCAATATCACCCATCAACTCAGCAATGGAGGTATATACCGGCGGCACAAAAACCGCATCGCTGATGCTCGCCCCGCCGATCCAGTTTTGACTATGCCTGAACTCGCCCGGCTGTTTGTGTTTGCCGCGCACGCCCTGCAGCAAGGTTTTATGGGTCTCGCGTACCAGTCGCGCCGAAAAAGGCAGTGACTTCAAGCCTTCAATCGCCTGGTTCATCGCCGCTACGTAGTTTTGCACCTCTTCCCAATCGTCCCTTTTATCCGGGGCAACGTCTTCTTTCTCCAGCAGCGCTTCTTCCATGTTCGTCTGCGTGCCCTCAATCCTGCTTGATTGCGTAGCCTCTTTCAGCACATGCATACGGATGAACAAGTCGATGTTGGGGATGTACCCGGAATACATATCCAGCTTTCCCAGCGCCCGGTCGGCCTGCCCAAGCAACTGAATCAACGCCATGTTATCCAGCACCCAGGCACGGTTGATCGTATTGGGCTGAAAACTTTTGTAGTGCCCTTGCTGAACGAGACGGCCTGACTGGAAGTTTTTCATCGGTATGACTTTATCATCAGATTAAAACAAGTACGGCGATTGTTTTAGATTTTACTCAAAAACTAAAACAACACAACATGTTATTTTTAATTTTGCTACCTTAGTCTTTCCTGTGCCGTGCGTTTCAGCGCCTGCATCATCCGCACCGTCTCCACACTCACCGTAGTCACGCACATCAGCAGGTCGATGACTTTCTCCTTGTAGTCGGCAGAAACAGGGCACCCAAAAACCAAACCCGCGACTAATGCACAGCGGATAGACAATGCGCTTGCTGCGCTGGAGAAGTTGAGGACTTGATGGTCAGGGGTGTTCTCCTGTCCCACGGACACCGAGATTAGTTATCGCCCAAGATGAGCAATACGGTCTGACACGATCATGCCGTTTCCAATCAGAATCGGGTGACGATTGTTGATATCGAGTTTGACCACGTTGACTCGTTCACGACACCACATAGTCTATTTGCTGCGGTCTTTCTCGCTACTTCGGATGAATCGGGACAAGTGGAAACTGGCGAGTTTGATCTCTTCCGGGGTTAAGCGTTGTGGCGCATTTCCCAGAAACTTCGCCAGTGCTTTAGGTTCAAGTACCCACATATTGCGCAAACTGCCTTCGGTCTGTTCGATATACCAGCCCGGAAATACCACAACAGGAAACACATCAAAATTGTGGCCCGTGCTTTCAACCAACAAACCCTTGAGCCAACCAGCTTGGGCACGCGCTTGCACCACCGGGTTACGCTCAGGCTCACGACCAGCCACCGTGAGCTGTTCACCATCAAACTTGATGTGTGCTTCACCACGTTCCGGCTTGCTCCAGGTTTTAGTCTCAACAGTGAATACACCTGCCGGGCCGATCAAAACGTGGTCGACATTGAACCCCGTGCCGATCAGGTCATGGAAGACTTGATAGCCGCTTTCCCGCAATCGTTCGAGAAACTGGCCGACCGCCTTTTCTCCTTCGATGCCTTGCCTGAGTGCACGAATTCGCGGGCGGATCTTCCAGACTCGCCACGTGAAAAATCCAACTAACAGAACGGCGACAATTGTAAAAAAGACAGGGCTTGGCGGTCTATTCGAATAAGAACGCCACCATTCAAATACCGCCAAAAAAGTAAAGAACAATGCAAGTAGAAATGGTGTCTCGATCTTGTCTTCGAACAGCTTCCGCCGCTCTTCTTCAAGCGACTGCCCAGGCGAACGCAGTGGTTTGTCTTTAATTGGGGATTTAGTTGGTTCGCTCATGCTGACTCAGTCACTCCCTCGTTCATGCCCCACCCTCTCACTTACTTCTTACGCTTGGGAATCTTGTACTCATCAATCTTGTTCTCGCTGAACTTGATGACCTTTTCGTTCTCCAGACCCGCGATCAGACCCCGCACAGCCTTAAGGGTGACATTGCCACCAAGCAATGACGTGATGTGGCTTTCCAATGTCTTGCGCTTAACTGGTCGGTTCTTTGGATGCAGGCGCAAATGCTCAATGACCTTTTCTTTGTCTTCCGGCCCGAGATTATTCCGTGCAGGTGCCAGAGGCTTCTTTGCCTCTGACTTGCCCGGTTTTGCCTGAGCTGCCGCAGTTTTCTTAGGGGTTGCAGCTGGCTTGACAGGTGTTGCCTTCTTAGCGGGTGCCGCCTTCTTGGCCACAGGCGGTTTGCCGGGCAAGCTGGGTGGGCTATGCGTCGCGGGGCCGGAGCTGGCTACTGGCGTCGACTGTTGGGCATTTTCGGCCTCAGTAGCCGGTTCATCCAACCCCAGAGCCTGCCGAATGCTCGCAGCCTTCATCGCCCCATAGCCAAGCGACTGTATGTGGCTCATCAATGCATCAAACCCACCGTCTTTTGAAATCACTACAAACCGTGTGTTCTTGCATGCGGGGGCGCCATCTGCCTCAAGCTCCTCTATCAAGCGCCCCATATAAAACGCGATATGGAAGTCGAGTGCATTCTTCCCGTGCCTGTCGCTTTGTATGTATTGCACCCTGTTGCCGTGCGGCTGAAGGGACTCGGCGATGTCGAAGTCCAGCTTCTTCTGGTGCGGCCCACGAAAGATTCTGAGCTGGTAATGATCCCCGCTTAACAGCCCCATGTCCGGTGGCTGAACATTCTCGAAATCAACAAGGATGTATGTCAGTTCCATTTAATGGGCGGGGCTTCAAGCACCCTGCACTTTTATTGAGGTGCCATCCATATCGGCCAGAATCTCCCGAAACTGTTCCAGCGCCGCCTCCAAATCCTCCACAATCTCCGCCGCAATCACTTCCGGCGCGGGTAGGTTGTCGGAATCCGACAGCGATTCATCCCTGAGCCAGAAGATGTCCAGGCTGGCCTTGTCGCGGTTGACCAGCTCTTCGTAGTCATACTCACGCCAGCGGCCATCGGGGTTTTTCTCCGACCACGTTGCTTTCCGGTCGTGCCGGTTTTCCGGGTGGTAGCACTGCACGAACTCGTCCAGGTCTTCCCGTTTCAGGGTGCTGGTCTTGAGCGTGAAGTGCATGTTGGTGCGCAGGTCGTAGATCCACAGCTTGCGGGTCCACGGGGTTTCGGCGGCGGGTTTTTTGTCGAAGAACAGCACGTTCGCCTTCACGCCCTGGGCGTAGAACAGGCCGGTGGGCAGGCGCAGCAGGGTGTGGACATCGCAGTCGTGCAGCAGCTTGCGGCGGATGGTCTCGCCTGCCCCGCCTTCGAACAGCACGTTGTCCGGCAGCACCAGGGCGGCGCGGCCGTTCTGCTTCAGCAGTGTCTTCACGTGCTGCACAAAGTTGAGCTGCTTGTTGGAGGTGGTGGCCCAGAAGTCGTCGCGCTCGACAGTGTCGCGCTCCTTGCTGACCTTGCCTTCCTCGCCCACGATGGTGGTGCTGCTCTTCTTGCCGAAGGGCGGATTGGTCAGCACCACATCGAAGCGTTCGCCGGGGTCGGCGGCCAGCGAATCGCCCACCGCAATCGGCTCGAATTCCTGGCTGCCGATGCCGTGCAACAGCATATTCATCGCGCACAGCCGCGCCGTGGCCTGCACCAGCTCCCAGCCCTTGAAGCTTTCCCCGCGCAGTTTCTTCTTCTCCGCCGACGTCATGTTGGGGTAGTGCTGCACCACATAGTCGTGCGCCGCCAGCAGAAAGCCACCAGTGCCGCAGGCCGGGTCGGAGATGGTCTCGCCGGGCCGGGGCGCCATGGCATCGACAATCGCCTGGATCAGCGGGCGCGGCGTGAAGTACTGGCCCGCGCCGGACTTGGTGTCCTGCGCGTTCTTCTCCAGCAGGCCCTCGTAGGCGTCGCCCTTCACGTCGGCGCTCATCGACACCCAGGTTTCCTTGTCGATCAGGTCCACGATCAGCCGCCGCAGCTTGGCCGGGTCCTGGAACTTGTTCTGCGACTTGGTGAAGATCAGGCCGAGCAATCCTTTCTGCTTGCCCAGTTCTTCAAGCGTGTGGCGGTAGTGGTCGAAAAGCTCATCGCCGTCCTTCTTTACCAGGCTGGGCCAGTCATAGCCGGCGAGCACCGGGCTGGCCTGGTTATAGGGCGGCCGGCTGCGCTCATCGGCCATTTTCAGGAACAGCAGATAGGTGAGCTGTTCGACGTAGTCGCCGTAGCTCATGCCGTCGTCGCGCAGAACGTTGCAGTAGTTCCAGAGTTTTTGAACGATGTTGGATGGGTTCATGGCTTTACTTAATATTTTGTATCGACGAGAAAGCCGGTACGTCCCGGACAGGGATACCCGTTCTTATCTTTGTGTGGTTTCAATGTGGAATCATATGAATTCCGCGTAAATTTCTTTCCACAGTATGTGCATTCATACACGTACTTTGGACCGTTAGGCACGAGCGAGTGCTTGGCCGTTCGAGGACGGCTAATCCCGGGTGAAAAATTCGTTGCAGCGCGGCTGGACACAGGGGGTGCAGAAATCACCCCACTGGGTGTCAGCTCAATCAGATATCGCGGAATGAATGAGACCTGTGTCGCCTCGGCCCCCTGAATCCTGTCGACCCGGTAGGATCGCGGCTCCCCAGTCTCATGCTTCACCGCATACAGAAGCAGGTTTCCATCCTGGGTGCGCCGTAAGGAATAGGGTTCTATCAGCCTTTTACTTACGCGACCATTTTCATCCCGATATTCCAAATTCACACACAGCCGGTTTGCGGCGGCAAAGCGAATGATCTCAAAGGGTATCGCGGCGTGCCACGCATAGGACATGGATGGCGGCCGCCACGTTTCATCCATCGCGCCCGCCCCGGCTGAATGCATTTGAAGCGACGGCCTGGCGATTTTTTCCGCGACGCCGTGCAACCAATCAAAAACGCCGGGAAGCTCCTGCCAGAACTGTTCGAATGCCGGCAACACCGGCAGTTGGTGCGCCAACATATTCCCCCACTCCGCTTCCAGTTCGGCCCGTGCCGGAGGGTTGTCGACTGTCTGCATCGTCGGCACATCAATGCCCTTGAACACGCACTTCTGTTCCAGCGTACTGAACACCAACAACCGATCTGGCCTGAGTTCGTCATGACGAAACAGATGCACCACATCGTACAAATCCCGCGGCCTTTCGCGTTCTGCCAATGCACGAATTTTCTCGGCAAAAACCTCCTCGAAGGAATAGCAGCGGACATGGATACCATCCACCGGCCGGTCAGAATAGGGATGGTGGACTTCTCTTGTTGCGGGCTCCAACACCAACAACTCGTCGTCGGTTAAATCCAGCTTGATACGGGGTGCATCCCCGCGCCGCTGCATCGGGCCGCGATAGCCGACTCTCCCCTCTGCCGAGGCATTGCCGCGCGGATTCGAATAGACTTCGAAACGGATGCTGTCGGCTGGCACCTCAATGCCCGCCTGGTCATAAATCCATTCGGATATCTGATTGAAGGTCGCCAGAAGAAACGGCTCTGCAAGATGCTCCGGATTGGTGAGCGTGAAATCGAGGTCTTCCGAGAAACGGTACGTCTCGAAGAAGCATTTCTTCAAGCACGTACCACCCTTAAACACCCAGCTTTGCCCAATCTCGGGATGCGCGGCAATACCGGCGAGCACCCAGCCGAGCACATAGTCCTTTTCAATCACATTCGGCGCGAGCCCAAACTCGCGCGAAAAATCCATAATCTCCTGCCGATCAATCAAGGCCTACTCCCCCAGCCAGCGTTGCGGTACCCAGAGACGCCACCGCGTCACCAGCTTGTCGGTTTCCAGCGCAGGATCAAGCTTGGCATTGCCAGTGGTCAGCCGTTCACGGCACTGTGCAATAGCTTCCTGGTCAGCGGGGGAAAACTTCTCCAACAAGAACCCGAGCCGTTTGAAAACCGCCCCATTACCCAGCCGGCTTGCGTATTCGAGGAGCAAAGCGAGGTCTTTCTTTTCTGACTTGAGGTAGTTCTTCAACATGTCCACCGTCGAGCGAATCCCCCCGCCCAATTGAGGATCGCTCAACATATCGAGCATCGTCCGCGTCGGGTCGGAAACATCGACTTTCACCTGCCCCCGCCACACCGACTTCATTCCAAACAGGGCCTTCTCCTGCACCGACCGCAGCAGGAAATCGGTTTGTTTGATGGTCGGGTTCCGATCCCGGGGGCGCTGCACAGTCACCACCACCACCGTGCGGAAAATTTGCTCCGTCAAATCCCAATGCTCGGCAGCGCTCCAGCCGCCAATGTAGCAAGGCCCATAGAGCTGCGCGGCAATCACCCACGGGTCCTCCAAAGGCACATCCGAGGTCCTGGATTCCAGCGGCACCGGCACGTAAAGACCACGACGAACGCGCGACAGCCAGCCAGCCTTGGCCCACCGCGCCAGCATCTTGGCCGTGGGTGTCGCAGGCAGGCTAAGTACCTTGGCCGCTTGCGCAACCGAAACCGTGCCCTTCGTCGCGCGCAATACCGCCGACAAGCGCTCCCGGTCTGCTTTTCCTAGGCCTTTAAGGGGTTCCATGCCTGACCCTCAATGTGTCGTAGTTCATCTTATGAAAGAATATAAGCACACATAATATACTTTTCAGACAAGAGAAACTATATATAGAGCGTAATTGTTCATTAATATGATGAACTATTACGCACTTAATATACACATCAAGACACCTCCCACAGCATGGCCGGTTTGGATTTGCGCGGCTATGCAAACTCAGCGTTTGCAAAATGGTTCAAACATAAACGGGTACAGCGAACCGTCAATCATCATCACCCCAAATCGCCGCCATAATGGCGATCATCATCATGATGGTGGTGGCGGTAGTGATGATCATGATCACGCCGGGCATGGTGCCGACCATGATGATGACGGGCGCGGGGTCAAGTACTGGCCCGCGCCGGACTTGGTGTCCTGCGCGTTCTTCTCCAGCAGGCCCTCGTAGGCGTCGCCCTTCACGTCGGCGCTCATCGACACCCAGGTTTCCTTGTCGATCAGGTCCACGATCAGCCGCCGCAGCTTGGCCGGGTCCTGGAACTTGTTCTGCGACTTGGTGAAGATCAGGCCGAGTAAGCCTTTCTGCTTGCCCAGTTCCTCCAGCGTGTGGCGGTAGTGGTCGAACAGCTCGTCGCCGTCCTTCTTAACCAGGCCGGGCCAGTCATAGCCGGCAAGCACGGGGCTGGCCTGGTTGTAAGGTGGCCGGCTGCGCTCGTCGGCCATTTTCAGGAACAGCAGATAGGTGAGCTGCTCAGAGCCTGCACTGAGCGAAGTCGAAGGGTAGTCGCCGTAGCTCATGCCGTCGTCACGCAGGACGTTGCAGTAGTTCCAGAGTTTCTGGACGATACTCGATGAATTCATTAACCACTTCTCATTGTTGTCGTCGCGTAGAGCGAGTCGCAGCTTACGCCTTACCATGCCTTACCCACGTGTCGGCGCGAGGGCGCTCACACTTAGGAACAACCAAGCCCATGCTGTTATGCACCCAAGCTTAAATTGCCCTGAGATTCGGGAACACCTGCGATGTATGCAATATATGTCGCAGTCATAAAAGCATGCAGTGATTCCGGAGACCTGACCCTTCCACCCAGAATAACCATCGCATTCTCAATACCTAAAGACACGTGTATTTTTGGCTTTTTGGCGTAGCGAGCACAATATGCGCTCACCGATTCGTAAATGCTCGTAACAAACTGCACAAAAAACCACAACACGTATTTTCCCCTCACATACTTCTGCACGCCGTCTTTATGTCGAAACTCTTTTTCAGTTTCCAGGAGTAGCTCATCTGGTGACATCACGCAGCTACAACGATTCGCGACATATTCCAACCGAGCGCGTGCGTTCCAATATTCACCTTTAAAAGCAATTTTTCCGCTGACGAATTCAAACCAGTCTTTTAACCTTACATTATCAAGGCAAGCTCGATACCCGTTCCGGCGCCAGATCAGTATCTGTGACATTGGCGCGGCCATTGCTTCGCAAAATTTGCTGTATTCAGCAACAAACAATTCCTGGATCGTGCTTTCTTCGCCTGGCGTCAAACCCACAATGTTAAATACTTCCTCTAGTACTCGACCTAGCGTTTCCTGCGTAACTACATCGTTCTCGATCGAGTACTGATCTGTTACGTAGATATTTGGCGGAAGAATATCGCTACCGTTAAAGAATGCCGTGAGATCGCGATCAATAAAAAAACACACACGCTGCGTGTCGAAACGGTTCCAGTCCATTTCAAGACACGTCCGGACGACCTTATCTCTGTTTCCCGCTTGGAAAAGCTTTGCACGCCACCCACCAGGCAAACAACTGTCGATTAGACCGCGGAAAAATGATGGGTCTTGGCTTCCCTCGACAAATCCATACACTACATTTGCTGTCCGTTTGTAGAACAAAAGAAACTCGTGGTATGCGGTGTTCCGCTCCATGGCATCCGCATGTACGCTCAGCATTGTCATGTTTACAGCTCGCCAACGGTAACGAACTCTCCCAGGGAGCGTGCATATGTCTTTAACTCGTTATCGTAGATAAATGGCGAATGGGTAACCGCTATAAGGCCCGCGCAGAACCCACCTTTCCGTATATCCGATAAAAAACGGCGCTGCCATGGCACGGAAAGAGAAAGCTCTGGCTCATCGATAAGCACGAGGAATCTATTCTTGCCAGACAAATAGAGGTGGCTGAATAGCGAGACTATTTGCTTTTCGCCGGACGAAAGATCGCTGAGATCAATACCGGGCGTATCTTCGCTGGATTGAAGTGGTCGGATATCAAATCCAAATGTCGCATTGTCGTATACAAATTGCTTGTCCACGATGTATGCCGAACACAGCGCACAGAAGTCCGACATGTTCTTTTCCTTCGTCTCCAGCGCCTTCTGAAAACTGAGAAGCTTAAGAAAATAGTGACAGATGATCTTGGTGTGCTCATCTGGGGCGCTGTTTGACCTCGCTGAATTTATTACATTGAACAGATGCTCCTTATGGATTCTTGTGAGAATACTTTCGTGAATTCGATTGAGGACACTGCGAATTGTTTCTTCAGGCGTATTCGCAATCTCAGACATACCCACATCAAGGTACTCGCGATTTACGACGGCACCCAAATACTTGAGCGTGAGATTATTGAGGCTCTCCCGAGCGAAATCCTTTATGCCTTCGAGCGCCATCTTGATGGCCCTTTCCACATCTTGCATACCGAACTCCACGAGTTCGATGTAGGACGACTCTGTTTCACGAGCATGGATTCGATATCTATTGCGGCGAATATCATCTTGGTCAAATCCCTCGAAGATGCTGCTCAACTCACGCTCGATACGTCTGTATGTCGGCAAATATAAAATCTGGGCGTCTATGGCTCGTTGAATCTGCCTAATCTTTTCTTGAATTTCTTTGCCTAGTCCTCGTGGCTGGTCTTCGAATAGATTTAGTTGCCTCATCACGATTTCAGTTGGGATTCCATAGCGTGCTTGAATGCGCTCAAGCTCGATCGAAATTCGGTCTGACTCTCCCTCGCGAAACAGCTCCATTAACCGTCGGCGCGCCGTGGGCGGTAGTTCGGCGAGGAACCTTCTATCAATTTTTTCAAATCCTCTGCTTAATTCTTCGCGTGCTATCTCATACTTCGTACCACTGATAATCATTTCAATCGAATCGAATCGGTATTGAATAAGCGATAGCCATCTACCAGAGAGAACGTGGTAGAGAATTCTGAGAAAGGTCGTTTTTCCTGATCCGTTTTCACCGACAAGAATTAGAGTGTTGTCATCTATGGTTGCATCGATGTCCTTCTTCCCATGCAACCCTTTAATCGTTACTCGCTGAAGCGTGGACTGCATTTCTTACCCCTTCGTAGAATTGACATGTTGGTGCCTTCGGATCGCGATATCCCCCACACCTGAGCCCGTGGTTCGTTGGTCATCTTGCTCGTCGGCGTATAACCCATAAGAGAATACAGAAGCAAGAACCGACTTGCGTAACCGCTCGGCACGCTGGAGATTGGCGACAACCTGGGCCTCGGTTTCGCGCAGGAGGGACAGGCGGCGGTCGACTTCGGCGACGATGCGGTGTTGTTCTGCCATAGGTGGCAATGGAAGCCCTATTGACCCAAACCGTCCGAGGCTGACTTTCAACTGAGCAACGCCCTTTGTGATTCCAAGTATTTGTTTTTGCGCCAAGTCCGATTCGATCGCATACGCGAAAAAGTGCGTCGATGCGTAATCGCGCGCGAGTCGGAGCTTGATGCAATCCGCTGTGATAACTGCGGGTGGTCTGTGCGCTGGATAAATACAAACATCGCCAGGCGGATCGCCCATTTTTGTGACAAGTAGATCGCCAGCATCGACCCGGTGTGCTCGCAACTCTTTGGCCTTCTCCTCGCTTACGTAAACCGTACCAGGTCCGCCGAAAGAAACAGCACGTATGTTTCTCACAAAAACCAACGGTACCCCGGTATCCGAGTAGTCGCTGACTTTGAGGCTGCTACCAAACGGACCAATTGCTAACGAGTAGGGCTCGCCCATTGACAATTGCTCGGGGGACGCCCACACCCACCCCTCCGGCAATTCGGGCAGGTTGGTGGTGTCTGGCGCGGCGGGTTCTTTGTATTTACCCTTGCCTTGCCACTGGCAGCGGCGGGTTTCGAGGATGCGTTGCAGGAGTTGGACGCCGGTTTCGTAGCTGCGGCCTTCGCGGCAGGCGAGTTCGGCTTCGGTTTCGACGAGGTGGCCTTCGACGGCGGCTTTTAGGATGGCGGCTTTGTAGCGCTTGAGGTTGGCCTTGACGCGCTTGAGGTTGGCGACGGCTTCGTCGAGGCGGGAGAATTGTTTGTCGATTTCCGCGACGATGCGTTTTTGTTGGTCGAGGGGCGCTCTAGGAAAATGAAACTTGCGCAGAAACTGAAAATGCCGGCTATAACCGCGGCTCGGGATCTGTAAAGAACGCAGCAGATAGTAAAAATATTTCGTATCGAAGCCGACGGCTGGCTTGAGAATCTTCACGCCATCTGCGCCAACGGCGAACGGCCTATCCACGTACTTAATTGAACGAGTATGGTCTCCAAAGAGAATGACAGGCAGCTCTCCTTCGAAAGCCATGTCCTTATCATTTGTGTAGCCGCCAATGAAATCCTGCCCCTGATCGATTACTGCCAGCTTCCCGCTTTGCAAGTAGTCCCGTTGTTTAACCCGCTTGCTCTTGTCCGAGACCACATTAGCGGCTTGTTCGAAGGGCAATACATCCCAGCCCTCCGGTACGACAGGTATTGCGGGTTCGAAGACGTCTTCCTTCTGATTCTTCATGCCGCTAACGTTTCGTTCAATTCTTCAATCATTGCATTCAGCTCATCACCAAAGAGCTGATACACCTTGCCCAAACCGCCTTCCTGGGCGAAGGGCGCGTATTCGAAGTCGTCCGGCTCAATGCCGAGGTTGGCGGCGATGTGGTCGCGGATCATTTCCAGCCATTTCATCTGTTCAGTAGTGAAGCCCGTAGAAGCGGCATCTTGCCGCTTTGTTTTAGCCAAGCGGCGGGACGCCGCTTCCACCCAAGCCTTGAAGTTGGCGTTAACCCGCTCGGGGAAAGGCACGAGTTCGTTGTCTTGATGGATGGCGAAGCGCACCAGCGAAACCAGGTCGGTGAGGATGCGGCGGCCGCTGGCGCCTTTGACCTTGCTCGCTTCCAGCGCGGCGTAGGCCTGCCAAAGCTGGGATTCGTTCCACAGGTAGGGCGGCTTTTCGATGGCGTCGGCGAGTTCTTTCACCGCCTCGAAGGTGAGGCGCTGTTTGTAGGGCTTGCTGTAGAGGATTTGCAGGGCGGTGATTTCGTCTTTGTTGTCTACGATGAATTTTTCGAACGATTGGACGAGGCCTTTGGCGCGGTCGAGGGCAGCTTGGCTGAAGCCGGCTTCGATGACCTGGTCCTGGCTGACGTGGTCGATGGTGAGTTCGTTTTTGGCTTTGATGTCGAGGATGAGTTGGCGCAGCGCGGGATCGCAGAGGGGTTTGGCGGCGAGTGTCCGCGCCTGCTGCATGGCCGTGGAAGCGGCGTCTCGCCGCTTGTCCGCCGCGCTCAGTTCGTATTCGGAATGCCGCTGTATATATTGCTCAATGCGAAACAGTTCTTCGGACGAGCGTACGATACGGTCGTAGGACTCTTTTTGCCAGATTGAGATCGTGCCTTCCGACAAGCGGCTGGACGCCGCTTCTAACTGCAATATCTGTTTGGCCGTGTAGCTTTTCCAGCTATGCAGGATTTCAGAGAGTTCATGCCCCGGCAGTGGCGTGACGATCACGTGGACATGGTTGGCGGCCACCACATATTTTCCGAGCCGGTAGCGTTCTCCGTCGAAATGCCTCAATGCTGTCTCCATCAGCTCGCGTGCTTGAGGGTTTGCCAAAGCACAGCTTCCCACACCGGCGTCCAGCCAGGACTCGATGCGGGCAGAAAAGCGCTCTGTATAGTCGGTTTCCTGTGCGTCTGACCAGGGGCGTGGGTTGCGCGTCAGCCAGTCGGCACGTGCTTCCCGCCAAGCGATGAGACGTTGTTTGGGTAGCGAATCCGCCAGACGGAAGGTGACGAAATAGATGGCCTCATCCTGCCGCCAGTGTGGAAGGTTGGCGCGCTGCATCTCGATAGGAGCATTGGGGTCGAGGAAGCCGTATCCCGCGTAATCGTCAGCGGTTTCCATCGGTAAGCGGCGGGACGCCGCTTCTACGTAATCAGGCGAAAGCGCAGTTACCAACTGGTGGGCGAGGTCTTTCAGGCCGAGGCCGCCGCTGGCGATGCGAATCCTGGCGTCGTCTTCGGCGCTGATGCGGTGTTCCATTCTTGCCAGGCGGCCGGCGATGCTGGTGATGACGTCGTCTTCGGTGTTGCCGAAGGCGACGGCTTGCAGCAGGCGCTCGAAGCTGACGCTGGGCTTTTTCTCCATGGGGCGGGCGTCGGTCTTGTCCTGCTCGCACACGCCCACGGCGTCGATGATGACGAAGTGGTCCTTGGCCGTGGCGTCGGGGGTGACGGCCTTGAGGTCGTCGGGATTGATGACGCGCACGCCGCGGCCTTTCATCTGCTCGAAGAAGCCGCGCGATTTGACGGCGCGCATGAAGAAAACGATTTCCACCGGCTTGATGTCGGTGCCGGTAGCGATCATGTCCACGGTGACGGCGACTCTTGGGTGATAGCTGTTGCGGAAGGCCTTGATGAGTTCCTTGGGCGTGGCGCCGGTGGTGCGGTAGGTGATCTTCTGGGCGAAGTCGTTGCCCTTGCCGAATTCCTCACGCAGGATTTCGACGATGTTTTCGGCGTGGTTGTCGTCCTTGGCGAAGATGAGGGTCTTGGGCACTTCGGTGCGGCCGGGGAAGATTTCGCTGAACAGCTTGTCGCGGAAGGTGCGCACGATGGTGCGGATCTGGCCCGGGGTGACGACGTCGCGGTCGAGCTGGTTGGGGTCGTAGGCGAAGTCGTCGTCGAGTTCTTCCCAGCGGGTTTTGCGGGTGTCGCGTTCCTGCTTTTCGACGTAGTAGCCGGCTTCGACCTTGGAGCCGCCTTCGGTGATGGCGGTCTTGATGCGGTAGACGTCGTAGTTGACGTTGACGCCGTCGGCCACGGCCATTTCGTGGTTGTATTCCATCACCAGGTTCTGGTGGAAGAAACCGAAGGTCTGCTTGCCGGGCGTGGCGGTGAGGCCGACGAGGTAGGCGTCGAAGTACTCCAGCACCTGCGCCCACAGGTTGTAGATGGAGCGGTGGGCCTCGTCGGTGACGATGATGTCAAACATCTCAATCGGTATGCTGGGGTTGTATTCGATGGGCTCGGGTTCCATGTACAGCTTGCCGAGTTGGTCCACGGATTCCTCTTCCAGGTCGGCCGGCAGGTCGCGACCTTTGAGCATGGAGAACATGCGCTGGATGGTGCAGATGCAGACGCGGGCGGTGGTGTCGATCTGGTTGCCCTGCAAGCGCTGGACGATGTATTCCTCGCTGAACTTGAAGTTGTTGTAGGGCGAGACATATTGCTGGAATTCCTTGAGGGTCTGGTCGGCGAGGTTACCGCGATCGACCAGAAACAGGATGCGGCGCGCCCCGGCGAACTTGATCAGGCGGTAGATGAAGGAAATTGACGTGAAGGTCTTGCCCGAGCCGGTGGCCATCTGGATCAGGGCGCGCGGGCGGTTTTCCTTCAGGGATTGTTCGAGGTTGTGGATTGCGGTGATTTGCGCGGGCCAGAGGCCTTCTTCTTTCAGCGGCGGCATTGCTTGCAGGCGGGCGAGGAAGGTGGCTGCGGCTTCGCCCACGTTGCCCTCCCTCGGCTGCGCAGCGGGCGCGTAGGCCAGCCACTCGGCAAACAGTTCAGGTTTGTGGAACGCGAACACCGGGCGGGAACGTGGCGTGGGGTCAAGACCATTGGTAAAGCGGGTTTCGACGCCGGTGGTCTGGTAGGAAAACGGCAACGGGTTGCTCCAGCGCGGCAAACCGGCGGGCAGGCCCTTGGTGTATTTGTCGGACTGGGTTTCGACGCCGGTGAGGGTGACACCCTCTTTCTTGGCCTCGATCACGCCAGCCGCCTTGCCGTCCACATACAGCAGATAGTCGGCAAAGCCATGGCCGGATTTAAGCGGGAATTCGCGGATGGCTACACCACGCGCGGCGTGGATGCTGGCCGCAGCGGCATCGCAGACGTGCCAGCCTGCTGCGTGCAGCAACTGATCTATTTTTTCCCTGGCTTGTTGTTCGGGCTGAGGCATTTGTCGGGTTGGTGTTGTTATTCCGCAATCATCGCACAATCGGCAAGCTAAGGCATTAGGTTGTCACTCCCTGCGCCTGCTGATCTGCATGATAGCTGTTGCGCAGTTCGTGCAGCAGCGCGCCCTGGGTTAAGTGAATATATCCGTTGAATACGATTAAAAGGGCTCAATTCGAGTCCACCTTGAAACGGGGCTGCCAGGCGCGCCTGGCGTTTTCGCCGGATGTACTATCGAATCGGGGCCTGAGACGCACCGGAACGCTTACGGGAATCTTCGGATAACCGTTCCATTGCTCCCTGAACCAACACCGGGCACACCCCTTTCCTGACTCCCTACAGAGTGTCAAAAAGTCCGACATGCAGTTGAGAATACGACGCCTGGCCGTTAGATTTTCGCTCGCGACAGGATTGTCAGACGCCCCGAACACGATATATGGCCGGACAAGTCAGCATTTTTAATAACTGGCACGTATTCTGCACAGCCATTCTGGGAAGCCAATATACAACACAGGTTCATCGGCGATTAGTGCAACGGGGGATGAAATGAAAGCGATTCGACACAGCAAACCGGCAGACGAGTGGTCCAAGACCATCGTCGCGTTTCCGTCGCCCCATAAGCTGAAAGAGCTGTGCATCTCGCAAAGCAGCGCGCAGGCTGGCGTCGCAAATA
>NZ_JBTSEG010000024.1:0-41121 GCF_054605375.1 Sulfuriferula sp.
CAGTTGAACTGCATGGCGCCCTGTTGACCAATCCATACGATGCGTCCAGCATGGAGCAGGCACTCCATCTGGCGCTTACGCTGGCAGAGGATGATCGCGCCTATCGCATGTCTCGACTGTCCGCTGTCGTTCGCGCCAATGACGTGCGCTCCTGGGGTGACGGCTTCCTGCGCGCAGTGCGCAGCGATGACCCCGGCGCTGCCACATGACCAACCGGTTCATTGCAATGGATGCTTCACTGACATGCTGACAGATGCGGCGTTAGAGTGGGGCAGGATTCGCCTGTCACATCGAGCGGAATACTTAATATAAAGAGGATGATCATGCCGAAGTATTACTTTATCTACAATGTATTTGCTGCATCCGTTGTGTTTTTCTCTTCATCGGCACTGGCCTTTGATTTGGGTGGAATGATTAACAGTGACCAGATTCTCAATCTGGGTAAATCCTTGCCGCAAAACACGGACAACACCTCGGCTTCCGCGGCCGGGTTGGCGAATTTCAGCAACAAGGATCAAGTCACCAGTCTGAAACAGGCGCTCACGCAGGGTGCAGAAACGGCGGTGAGCGAACTGGCGAAACAGAACGGCTATCTTGGCAATGACAAGGTACGCATTCCGTTGCCTGAAAATCTGCAAAAAATCGCGGGCCTGATGCAAACAGTGGGGATGGGAAAATACGCCGACGACTTGATTGCCTCCATGAATCGCGCTGCAGAAGCAGCTGTGCCTGAAGCAAGAAAGTTGCTGGCCGGCGCAGTCAAGACCATGAGTGTGGACGATGCCAAAAACATACTCACTGGCGGCAATGAAGCAGCCACGCAATACTTTCGCAAGAAAACCGAAACAGCACTGACCGGTAAATTCAAGCCTATTGTCGAGAAATCCATGGAAAAAGTGCAGCTTGCCCAGAAATACGATCAGTTCGCTGCAAAAGGCGCTGCATTAGGTCTGGTGGATCAACGCGATGCCAAAATGGATGACTACGTTACCCGCAAGGCATTGGACGGTTTGTTCGTGATGATGGCCGAGCAGGAAAAAGCCATCCGCGCGAATCCATTGGAGGCCACAGGCGCACTGGCAAAAAAGGTTTTTTCAGCAATCAAAAACTGATCGTTTCCATGCAGTAGTTGCTACCATGTACCGCCCGGCCACAAACCAACCATGTTCCGGTGCTTAAGGATTGCACGCTAACATTTGAGCCAGCAGCCATGTAGCACTCTTACGGGGAATCAATTACCTTCTTGCAAACTGCGGTCTCTCCGTGCCTGGAGACTGCCATACATGAGTGCATACTGACGCGTAAATTCAGCTCCCAGGAAAAAAATTTGCGCTGAATAATAAACCCATAACAACAAGGCGATCATCGCACCGGCGGCGCCAAAGCTGGACGCTACGCCGCTGTTACCCAGATACAGTCCGATCCCGTATTTCCCCAAACTGAATAACAATGCCGTGATTAAAGCGCCTATCCAGACGTCACGCCAGGACAAGGGCGCATCCGGAAGCATTTTGTATATGACCGCAAACAGAATAGCAATAATTCCAAACGAGAAGAGCACGGAGACACCAGACAGAACGATCAGCGAGCCGTTCCACATATTGCCTGCATACCGTTCGAGCATGGCGATGGCAGCGCTGAATACCAATGAAATCAGCAGCAGAAATGCCAGTACCAGCACCAGGCTGAAGGACAGGAAACGCGCCCGGAGCAACGTAAAAAAGGCGGAATGGCCAGGCCGTGATATACCCCATATTTCATCCAGGCTACTTTTTAATTCGGCAAATACACTACTTGCGCCAATCACCAGCAGCACCACGGCACTGATTGTTGCCATCAACCCTGATACAGGATTACGCGCTGCAGCCAGCAAGGCCTGGATCGCCTGCGCACCATTCGGCCCCACCAGACCTTGTATCTGCCCGATGATCTCACCCTGAGCCGCCTGCACTCCAAAAAAATAACCCGCAATGGCAACCGCCAACATCAGGATCGGGGTCATGGAAAATAAAGTATAAAAAGCCAATGCAGCGCCTTTGCTTGCAGCGCGGTGCTCTATCCACGACTTTAATGATTCGAGTATTATTTTCTTCATTTGAGGGTAACCCGGTTGTAAAAATAACCTGCCCAAGCAAACCGACAGGCCGATGACAGAAGATAGTTTCTACCCTTCAATGGCTGGAGCCGGTATGTAGCCGCACGCATTTTTCATACATAGACTCATGACTAGCGGATTTTCTGAATATTGATAATTTATCTATACGTTCGCTAACGCACAGAGTCACCCGGCGATTAATTCTATTCTGCGCACAGGCAAGGCAATTCGAGTACATCAACTTCGGGAAAATTACGCTATCCGTACGCGTTATTTTAACCATTACGGGCTCCTGATAATTGACCGTGCTGGTTGACTTACCACAATTGTTATCAGAACTGATTTCAATTTTAATGCATATCGGAAACTGCAGGTTTCCTACAATCGGAGGTAATAAAATCATGAAATATTCATTGCTGGCTACCGCACTTGTTGCAGTATTTGCACTTAGCGCATGCGAAAAACAACCCGTAGTCGTCAACACTCCACCCGCCGAAACCCCGGGACCAACCGTTGTTGTACCTGGCCCTGCTGGTCCTCAGGGAGCGCCTGGCGACGCCGGTGCAACTGGAGACTCGGGTGCAACCGGCTCACAGGGCGCTACTGGCTATGATGGTGCAAAAGGTTCAACTGGAGCGACAGGAGATACCGGAGCAACTGGCGGCAACACCACGGTGATTGTTCCACCACCGGCTCCAGGCAACAATTAATCCATATGGAATAAAGCATGGCTTGCCTGAGTAAGGCCATGCTGCTCCACATATGGTCATTCAGGTGGATTCGGCATTGATCCCGTTGCCGAACATCGCCTGTATGCGAATGCATTACGATTAAGCAAGCATGCCGATTTTTTGCGCATGCCTCTATACGACATCATCACCATGCGTTCTCGCGCCTTGTGCTTTGGATTTGATCTCTCGCCATCACCGGAGCGTTTTCATGTCACTCGTTACATCAGAAAATCTCCTGCTTTCCAGGCTGCCACATAAGGATCACGAACATTTTCTGGCAAGATGCGAATCTGTTCACCTCGACTTTAAGGATGAACTCAATGTGCCAGGCACCCCTATCGAGTATGTTTATTTTCCTGTCGACAGCTTCATTTCACTGGTGATGATGATCGACGGTCATTCGCATCTGGAGATCGGTTTGGTCGGATGGGAAGGCATGTTAGGTACACCCCTCATGTTTGGTGTCGATGTGGCAGCATTTTATGCAGTTGTTCAGGGAACCGGTTCCGCATTACGCATGCCGGCCACCACCTTTACCAGTGAAATCCGGTACAGCATGGTTTTGCAACAACGTCTGCAAGCTTATGCTTACGTTTTGAAGAATCAATTTGCACGCATGGCAGCCTGTATGCGTTTCCATGTGGTTGAACAGCGGCTTGCACGTTTGTTGCTGATGACCCGAGACCGGGCCTGCGCCGATTGTTTCCATTTAACTCATGAAGACATGGCCTATATGCTGGGAGTGCGCCGTGTGGGCATTACCAAGGCTGCCACCGCACTGCAACGGAGAAATCTGATCAGTTATCGCAGAGGAAATATCACGATTCTCGACCCCAGTGGCCTGGAAACCGCATCATGCGAATGTTACCGGGCAGAACGAACCCTGTATCAGAGTGTACTGGGCTGATGGTACGGACAATTGAACATGGATGGTGCATTCAGGGGATCAGGATTTATCCAGGCGTTTGCTGTGTTTGTGCAAGCTGGTGGATAGTTGGGAAATAATTTCCGAGGCCGCCTGAATGATCTGATTGGATCCAAAACCTGCCTGGGTCATCTCTCGGAAAAACGATTTCGCCACGATCCTGGCCATTTTATCGGTATCGTACGCAGTAGACAGCATCACCCCGCCAATGGCTTTTTCCGCTTCCTGCGCCAGCGCAATCTGGGCAAAGCGCGAATTGAGCAGGTTTTGCAATTGAACCACCTGGATCGACTTTCCCACAAAAAATGCCACCGTCTCCAGCAGGGCCAGATCAGTCTGGATAAATGGCAAACGGCTATTCGGCTCTGACACGTTGATGACACCGATAAGCTTGCCGTTGACACTCAACGGGACGGACATCAGACTATGCGCATTTGCTCCCGGTCGACGCGCATAATCAGTAAAAATCGACTGCTCGATATCTTCAACCAGGAGCGACACGCCGCTAGCAACGACGTGCCCGGCTATCCCTTCCCCGCGTCCCACCGTCTGCGTAAATGCCACATCCGGCAATGCGCCATGCGTAGCGCATACCCGCAGCCGCAAGTCTTCGCCGTCTCCTTCGATCTGTAGCATGATGGAGCAATGCGCAGCATCCAGCGTGTCGGCGGCCAGCGTAACCAGGTGCCCGAGGTTGTATTCCAGGCTGTCCGGCGATTCCAGAAAGCCGGCCAGATCATGCAACTTGTCGAGCGGGTTACCGGTCATCTTGAACCCCCAGAAACGCTAGTTAAGTGCCGCCGCCATTTTACGCCGGTAAGCAGTCACCAGTTCACCGCTGCCACCAAGCAAATTGAAAACATTCAGCATGGTTTTGCGGGCGAGGCCATCCTGCCAGGTTTTGTCACGTTGCATCATTTCCAGCAACTCATCCATTGCTTCCTGATAGCGTTGCTGGGCAACCCGCAAGTTAGCCAGATTGAGACGAGCTGCCTGGTCTTTCGGGCTGGCAGTCACCGCTGCAATCAGACTGGCTTCATCATCGCCACTTTCCGCCTGGCGTGCAAACTGCAGGCGCGCCATCAGCTGCATGGCACGTGCCTCACCTGCGGTTTGCGCCGACAGCGATTCGAGCAGGCGGCCCACTTCTTCCAGCTCATTCAGTGACAGCATGACCTCGGCCGCATCCAGCCGGACGCGTTCATTCTGTGAATCGAGCTTGCTCGCCTCGGCAAGCATTTGCAAGGCGCGTGCTGCATCGCCATCGGCGAATACCTGCATTGCTTCCAGGCGCACGCCATCTGCGGGCGACGGCAACAGGCGCTCGATGAATTCGCGAATGGCGGGCTCCGGAACCACACCCGAGAACTCGTCCACCATTTCACCATCGACAAAAGCCTTGATGTTGGGAATGCCGCGCACGCCATATTTCGTGGCCAGATCCTGATTCGCATCAGAGTCGATCTTGGCGAGAATGAACCTGCCCTGGTAGGCATTTGCGAGCTTTTCCAGCACCGGCTTGAGCGCACGGCACGGGCCACACCATTCCGCCCAGAAGTCCACGATTACCGGGACCTTTTTCGAGCCTTCGATGACTACCTGCTGAAAATTATGTGCATCTACATCAAGCGAATATTCGGTCATGTCCGGGTTTCCTGATCACCATTAACGTGATTAAAATCGCGACGGCGAAATATATTTTCAAGTGCTGCTGCGGCGCGCCAGCTCCGCGGCCCTGCCAATATAGCTGGCGGGCGTCATGGCCAGCAGACGCGCCTTGTCGGCTTCCGGAATGGCCAGCGTCTGAATGAATTGATGCAAACTATCGCGGTTGATGCCGGACTTGCCACGCGTCAGTTCCTTCAGCTGTTCATAGGCATTGGGCACGTTGTAACGGCGCATCACGGTCTGGATCGGCTCGGCCAGCACTTCCCAGTTGTGATCCAGATCTTCGGCCAGGCGCTGCGGGTTGGCTTCCAGCTTGTTCAAACCGCGCAGGCACGAGTCGTAGCCGAGCAGCGCGTAACCCAGTGCCACACCCATGTTGCGCAGCACGGTCGAGTCGGTAAGATCGCGCTGCCAGCGTGACACCGGCAGTTTTTCCGCCAGATGGCGCAGCAGCGCATTGGCCAGCCCGAGGTTGCCCTCGGCATTTTCGAAATCAATCGGATTCACCTTGTGCGGCATGGTCGAGGAACCGATCTCGCCCGCCTTCACCTTCTGCTTGAAATAGCCTACCGAGATATAACCCCAGATATCGCGGTTGAGGTCGATCAGCACGGTATTGGCGCGGCTCACCGCGTCGAACAGCTCGGCCATGTAATCGTGCGGCTCGATCTGGATGGTGTAGGGATTGAAGCTCAGGCCCAGCCCTTGCACGAAGCGCTGTGCAAACCCTTCCCAGCCGAAGTCGGGATAAGCGGACAGGTGGGCGTTGTAATTGCCTACTGCACCGTTGATTTTGCCGAGCATCGGCACGCTGTTGATTTGCTCAGCCTGACGTTGCAACCGATAGGCCACGTTGGCCATTTCCTTGCCGAGTGTAGTCGGCGATGCGGGCTGCCCGTGCGTGCGTGACAGCATCGGCAGTTCGGCGTGCTCATGCGCCAGCGCGGTGAGACGGGCGGTCACTTTATCCAGCGCAGGCAGCAGTACCGTCGCGCGTGCCGCCTTGAGCATCAGCGCATGCGACAGATTATTGATGTCCTCGGAGGTGCAGGCGAAGTGGATGAATTCACTCACTTGCATCACCTCGGGATTACTGGCGAAGCGCTCGCGCAGGAAGTACTCCACTGCTTTCACATCGTGATTGGTGGTGCGCTCGATCTCCTTGACGCGCTCGGCATCGGCTTCGGAAAAATCGGCTGCGGCTGCATCCAGCACCGCGATGGTGGCGGGCGAAAACACCGGCACCTCGCAAAACGCCGGCTCGGCGGCCAGTGCCTTGAGCCATTCGATCTCGACCGTGACACGATTCCGGATCAGGCCGAACTCGCTGAAATGCGCACGCAGCGCTTCGACTTTGGCAGCATAGCGGCCATCAAGGGGAGACAGGGCGGTAAGGGAAGAGAAGCTCATGACTGTTTCCGGTAAGGCAAAAGCCCGATTTTACCCGGAAAAGTGGGGTACGACTGCGCCCTTGTCACGCGACCGCACCTATTGGAAGCGAATATCCGGCAGCAGAGTGGCTTAAAAGGCGAACGTGTGGTTTTTCCGTAGCGGCTTATGTCCAGTCGCGCCGATCCAGTACTGCCTGCGCCAGGGTGCCGGAATCCACATGCTCCAGCTCGCCGCCCACCGGCACGCCCCGGGCAATACGCGTCACCTTGAGTCCGCGCGCGTGCAGCAACTCGGCGATGGCATGCGCCGTGGCTTCGCCCTCGGTGGTGAAATTGGTGGCCAGGACGATTTCCGTCACCACGCCATCGGTGGCACGACGAATCAGGCGGTCGAGATGAATTTCGCGCGGCCCCACGCCATCCAGCGGCGACAGCCGGCCCATCAGCACAAAATACAGCCCGCTGTAGCTTTGCGTCTGTTCCATCATCAACAGGTCTGTGGGCATTTCCACGACAGCCAGTTGGGCGGGATTGCGATTCGGCGCGGCGCAAATTGCACAAAGGCTGCCTTCAGTCAGGTCGTTGCATTTCTCGCAATGCTGCAACTTGACCAGCGCCTGATCGATTGCCTGCCCCAGCCGTTGCGCACCATTGCGGTCGCGCTGCAGCAAATGATAGGCCATGCGCTGGGCGGACTTGGGCCCAACGCCGGGCAATATGCGCAACGCCTCGATCAAACGCTCAAGACTGGTGGGGGATTTCATAGAATGTCAACGAAAGTATAGGTAACACTTTTTTGCTTTTTGCCACAGGAAGCGCAGCGCCAGGCGCTGTCGCCCCGTCCTGCGGCAGCTTCAACCCAGGTGCACAAAAAAATCAGAACGGCAGCTTGAAGCCGGGAGGCAAGTTAAGTCCGGAGGTAAAACCGGCCATTTTCTCCTGGGTAGTCGCCTCAGCCTTGCGCACGGCATCATTCATGGCGGCAGCGATGAGATCTTCGAGCATATCCTTGTCGTCGCTCATCAGGCTGGGGTCGATGGTCACCCGGCGCACATCGTTGCGGCAGGTCATCAACACTTTGACCATGCCAGCCCCTGCCACGCCCTCAACTTCGACGTCAGCCAGCTGATCCTGCATTTTTTTCATGTTTTCCTGCATTTGCTGGGCCTGCTTCATCATGTTGCCCAAACCACCTTTCATCATTTCACTGCTCCTTTGCGATAGATTTAATTTCGACAACACGGGCATCGAATTGCTGCATCACGTCCTGCACAAACGGGTCGGCGGCGATAACAGCTTCCGCCTCGCTCTGGCGTGCGGCCCGCGCCTCATTCTGCTGGCGCACCGGCGTATTGGCTTCGCCCTCCGCGAGGCTGACCTGGAGGCGCATGGGCCGGCCAAAATGGGTACTGATCGCTTCACGCAGCTTGTCTTGATAGGACTTGTCGGCGAGATGCTTATGGGCAACCGGCACCCTTAACTGCAGGCAGTCGCCTGCGCAGGATTCAAGCTCGCTATGCACGGCCAGCATGCGCGCCTGCCCGCCTAATTTTAAAGTCGTTACCAAGGCCGTCCAATCGCCATCAAAAGCCGTGATTTGGGAAGGTGCAGCAGCCGGTACGGGTTCAGGGGGTACATTCTGGGTGGAAACCGGTGCAGCAGGTGGCGGCGCTGACACGGCTTGCGCATCTGGCTCCCGCGCCACCAGCACTGGCGCAGGGCGAACCGGGCGGCTCATGACCGGCGCATCGGATGGCGCAGAAATATGCGTACCGCCCATGTCGGGCACGAATGCGAGCATGCGCAGCAAGGTCATGGTGAAACCGGCGAATTCATCCGGGGCCAGCGCCAAGTCGCGCCGCCCGAGGATGCTGATCTGGTAGTAAAGTTGGACTGTCTCGGCATCGATGCGTTGCGCCAGTTCGAGAATGGCGTCGCGCTCGGGCAAGTCATCCGGCAGCGCGGCGGGTACGGTTTGCGCCAGTGCAATCTTGTGCAGCAGCGCGCCCAGTTCCTGCAAGGCCGCGTCGAAAGCGATACTGCGCGCAGCCATCTGATCCGCCTCGCCCAGCAGCGCCGCGCCATCGGCTGCCACCAGCGCATTCAACAGATTGAACAGGTAACGCTGGTCAATCGCGCCCAGCATGCTGCGCACCGTGTCTTCCAGCACCTGCCCATTGCCGTAGGCGATAGCCTGATCCAGCAGCGACAACGCATCGCGCATGCTGCCGGCGGCGGCGCGCGCAATCAGGCGCAACGCGGCGGGCTCGGATGGGATGCCTTCCAGCCCGAGCACCTTGTCCAGATGTTCGCGCACCATTTCCGGCGCCATTTGCTTGAGGTTGAATTGCAGGCAGCGCGACAGTACGGTGACCGGAATCTTCTGGGGATCGGTGGTGGCGAGGATGAATTTGACGTGCTCGGGCGGTTCCTCCAGCGTTTTCAGCATGGAGTTGAACGCCGCCTTGGACAGCATGTGCACTTCGTCGATGATGTAAACCTTGAAGCGGCCTACCGTGGGTGCATATTGCGCGTTGTCCAGCACTTCGCGCATGTTGTCGATGCCGGTATTGGAAGCAGCGTCCAGCTCCAGCAAATCGACAAAGCGCCCGCTATCGATCTGCGTGCATGCCGAGCACACTCCGCACGGGGTGGCACCTATCCCGGTTTCACAGTTGAGTGCTTTGGCTAGAATGCGCGCTACCGTCGTTTTGCCGACGCCGCGCGTACCGGTAAACAAATAGGCATGATGCAGCCGGTTCTGGGTCAGCGCGTTGCTCAGCGCACGCACCACATGCTCCTGACCGGCCAGCTCTGCAAAGGATTTGGGGCGCCACTTACGCGCCAATACTTGATATGCCATAGCGCCCAAGTTTAACAGAAACACAAAGATGAGACGGGCTGTGGAAGTGGCGAGCCCGGCCCCCGGCACTTGCAATAAATAGCTGTGGCTGCTTCCTTCCGGACCTGACCAGGTTCACCACCTTGCAATGCGGGGAGGCCCGCCGCTATATATTCTACGCTAGCCTCAAGGTGCGGCAAAGCGTTATAGTGCGCGGTCACGGATAACTGCAGACAACAAATCACGGCAATGCCTACACTGCACGTGCTTAGAGACAAGATTTTCGGTGCCCCGCGCGATCCGATGAAGCCGGAAACGCGCCAGCATATCGCGCTAATCGCCTTCTTTGCCTGGGTGGGGCTGGGTGCGGATGGTTTGTCGTCTTCCTGTTACGGTCCCGAAGAAGCCTTCCTCGCGCTTGGCCAGCATACCCATCTGGCACTGTATCTGGCAATCGCCACCGCCATCACGGTGTTCGTGATCTCGTTTGCGTATAACCAGGTCATCGAATTATTCCCCAGCGGAGGCGGCGGCTACAAAGTCGCCACCAAACTCATTGGCCCGCATGCCGGGTTGATATCAGGTGCAGCACTGATTGTGGACTATGTGCTCACCATCGCCATTTCAGTCGCGAGCGGCGCCGATGCGCTGTTTTCCCTGCTGCCGGCTGGAGCGCAGGCTTTCAAGCTGGCCACCGGATTGATATTTGTATTGCTGCTGGTGATCCTGAATCTGCGCGGACTGAAAGAATCCATCAAGTTTCTGCTGCCCATTTTTCTCGGCTTTGTCGTGATCCATCTGGTGCTGATTGTGTACGGCATCCTGTTTCACAGCAGCCGCTTGCCTACCCTGATGCACGACACTGCCACCGAAACATTTAACCTGAGTGCGCAGATGGGCTGGATGTTCATCATCTCCCACCTGCTGCTGGCCTACTCGACCGGCGGCGGTACCTACACCGGGCTGGAAGCCGTTTCCAACAACGTCAATACGCTGGCTGAACCACGTGCGCGCACCGGCAAGTGGACCATGTTCTACCTGGCTGTATCACTGGCTTTCACCGCCAGCGGCATCATCATGCTGTATCTGCTCTGGAATGTGCACCACGTGCCTGGTGAAACCCTGAATGCCGTGGTATTCAGGGAAATCCTGCGCAGCTGGACGCTGGGCGGCATCGATTGGGCACGCTGGTTGTTGCCCGTTGTGCTGGCGCTGGAGGCGGGGCTGTTGTTTGTCGCTGCCAACACCGGTTTTCTGGGTGGCCCGGCGGTGCTTGCCAATATGGCGGCAGATCGCTGGGTGCCCCACCAGTTCAGCTATCTGTCGAGCCGGCTGGTGACACGCAATGGCGTGATGCTGATGGCAGTCGCGGCGATCGGCGTATTGCTGTTGACGCGTGGCAACGTCACGTTGCTGGTGGTGTTGTATGGCATCAATGTGTTTCTGACCTTTTCGCTATCGATGGCCGGCATGTGCATCTACTGGTGGCGCAATCGCGGTGTGGAACAGAAATGGATATGGCGTCTGGCCTTGTCCGGCACAGGCCTGTCGGTCACCGGCGGTATATTGATCGTGCTGATTGTCGAAAAATTCAGCGAGGGCGGCTGGATGACCGTACTCATTACCAGCATGGTCATTGGCGCAGGCTTGCTGGTGCGCCGCCACTATGATGAAACCCGCGCCCAGCTCAAGCAGGTGGATAATTTATTTGCCGCACAGGAGATGGCGCCGGTAGCCACGCCGCCCGTGCTCGACCCTGCCCTGCCCACCGCGGTACTGCTGGTGGGGAAAAGCCGGGGCAGCGGCATGCACAGCCTGCTCTGGATACAGCGCCTGTTCCCGGATCATTTCAAGAATTTCATTTTCCTCAGCGTCGGTGAGGTGGACACTCAAAGCTATGGCGGCACCGGCGCGCTCGAAAACCTGCGCGATGAAGTCGGTGAAAACCTCCAGTATTTCGTTAATTTCTGCCATCACCATGACCTGGCTGCCGAAGCCCGGCTGGCCTATGGTAGCGACGTGGCTCAGGAACTCACCAAGCTCGCGCAACAGACCCATGCGGATTATTCCAACTGCGTATTCTTCGCCAGCAAACTGATCTTCGTGCATGACAACTGGGGAACCCGCCTGCTCCATAACCAGACCGCCGACGTGCTGCAACGCCGGCTTCATCTGCAAGGGATGCAGATGGTCATTTTGCCGATGAAGGTATGAAAGCGCGATCCATTGCGAATACGTATTTTCGTCGCGCAGCTTAAAAAAAAACGAGTGGTGCAGCCAGCACCACTCGCCAGAGGAAACGCTTCTCCTTTTATTTAAAACATGAATGCTTAGCCATGGTTCCCGTTTGCATCATGGTCGCCACCATTTACACCCTGGCCGCTTGCCGGATCGAGGAACAATCGGTTACGCGCCGGACCCATCCTGAAATCGAACATATTCGATAGCGAACCGGCCTTGGCATCTGCCGAATCATCACCGATGCGACCCAGATTCCAGTTGTCTTCAATGAAGCGCAGGATGGAAGATTGATCGGTCACTGCATGGTCAACGAAGTTGGATTTGGCGTAAGGAGAGATCACCAGCAGCGGCTGGCGCGGGCCATAACCGCAACGATCCTGATACGCGCCCTGCGCAGCCGTGCCGCAGCTTCCCGGGCCGGTCAGCGCATCGTAGGCGGGATCGTTGGACTGCATGACAATCGGCGGCATGACATGGTCATACCAGCCATCCGAATCGTCATAGGCAATGATCACGGCCGTATTCTTCCACTCCGGCAAATGCTGTAGCCGGTTGAGGGTTTGCACCAGGAAGGTCTGCTCATCCAGCGGATCCGAATAACCCGCATGGCCATCCTGCGACATTTTGGCCTTCAGGAAACTCACCTCGGGCATGTGGCGGGATTCTGCCGCCGACCAGAAATCGGACAGGTCATATTGATGATTGGCCTGGTCCTGCTTGCCGATCATCGCCACCGATGAAGGCGCCACATGGTGGGGATTGGACGTGGACGCGTAATACTGGAACGGCTCGTGGTGCGGGCTGTAATCGCTCACGCTTTTCCCGGCGATATTCTGGCTGGTCGCGCCGCACACCGGCTTGCCGTTGCTCATGCCGGTGGGGCGGAAACCGCCCTGGAACCATCCCCAGGTCACGCCCTTGCTGTTCAGCAAGTCGCCCACGTTGGTACCGCTCATCGCCAACACCGGTTTGGTATGGTTGGAGCAATCGTCATACGCAGGATCGGCATCGCTGATCACCGTACCGTTGGCTGTCACCCCGGCGAGGTCGGCCGGCGTCACGCCATGCGTCTGGCCCGCGACCAGATTCAGCGCACCCGGTGTGGAAGGCCCGTAAGTCGTGCTGAAGGAGTTGTCGCTCATGGCGAAATGCTGCGCGTAATTCCACAGCGCGGTCACCGTGTTGCCATCGTAATACCCCATCACCTGTGACGGGTCGCAACTGCCGTAATGGGCGCCGGTATTCTGTACGAACTTGTCCATCAGGCCGGCATCTGCGGCCTGCTGCTCCTGGGTATAGCGGTGATCCATGTCGCACGTCATCGCCTGGCTGCGATCCAGCCTGAACGGTTTAACTGAGTTAGGATTATTGTTGATCAGTTCGGGCGTCAATCCGTTGATCGAAGGTGTCCCATGCTGCGGCATAAAAGCAGGCGAGCCGGCCGGATTGGCTGCATGCGGGTAAGTTGCAAAATAATGATCGAAAGACACGTTTTCCTGAAAAATCACCACCACGTGCTTGATCGGTGTCGCAGTCCGGCTGTCGTCAGAAGCCATGGCAAATGGCGTCATGGCTGTGTGAAGCGCGGCACATAGCGCGAATGCAAGAACCGTCTGGCGAGACTTGAAATATGACTTATGGCTGGAGGCCATGGTTTAACTCCCCTTTATTGAGTTTCAGAGAAAGCCCGGTCTTTTGGGCCTGTAGAGGTACAGCAGTTCCAGTCTGCCTATCTCGTACTGCGGGGAGATGAACATCAACTTACAAAATACTTACCAATTGCTGTCAGCCGTCACATGCGAATGATTTTGCGGATTTATTTGCCAAAGGATTTCTGCACAGATCACCTGTCGAGTCCTGACTTTCCCACTTTTTACCGGGTCAGGCCGTATGATTTTTCACCCAGACAACATATCTGTTCATCCACTTCTGCAAAAAATCCTTACTGCTTTCACCTATGCTGCCGGACTCGTCAAACAAGCCTTCCCGCGCATGAATATAGGCTTCGGGTTGTCCCAGCGTAGGCATATCCAGAGAGGCAAGTATATTGCGCAGATGCTGCTGTGCCATCGCCGTACCGTGCGGGCCGACCGAGGTACCCAATATCCCGGCGGGCTTGCCGGTCCATGCGCTCTGCCCGTATGGCCGCGAGGCATGATCAATGGCATTTTTCAGTACGCCTGAGATGGAGCGGTTATATTCAGGCGTGACGAACAACACGCCCTGCGCTGCCATGATTTCCGTTTTCAAACGCTTGACGGCATCGGCCTGATTCGCATCTTCGTCCTGATCGTAAAGCGGCAGATCGCCGATCTGCAATTGCTTGAACGAGAATTCCGGCGGTGCCAGTTTTTCCATGGCGCTCGCCAGTTTGCGGTTGAATGAATCCTTGCGCAGGCTTCCGACAATAACGGCAATTTGATATTGGCTCATGATGATCTCCTGTAAAAATGATGAATGAATTAATAACCCGTGCTACAGCCCTGGCTCATCCGCGCCATAGATAGGCATCCATGGCCATGCCGCCATAGGCAAAATTCGGGCGGTAGCGCTGCGGTGTATCGTCGCCCGCAGCGCCCAGCGCCACGAACAGCGGCAGAAAATGCTCCTCGGTTGGATGCGCCTCCGCGCCGTATGGCGCAGCGCGGTATGCGAGCATTCCGGAAACATCCCGCATGGCTAACCGTTCGGCGACCCAATCGGTAAACGCCTGCGCTTGCGACACAGGCGGCTGATCTGCTTTAGCTTGCCAATCCAGCCAGCCGAAGTGATGCGTAATCGCGCCGGACGCGACGATGAGCACACCCTCATCGCGCAAGGCTGCAAGCGCCTGTCCCATGGCAACATGGGCCGCGACGCCGGCATTGCGCACCAGCGAGAGTTGCGTCACCGGCACATTGGCTTGCGCGTACATCGCCGACAGCGGCGCCCATGCGCCATGATCCAGCCCGCGGCCGGGGTGAAGCTCCGCCGCCATGCCGGCCGCAGATAGCAACGCCACCGCACGTTCAGCCAGCTGCGGCGCACCCGGCGCGGGGTATTGCATGCGGTATAGCGCCTGCGGAAAACCAGTGAAATCGTGCAGGGTTTCCGGTGCCCCGGACAAGCTGGCCGTCGCCACGCGCGCCTCCCAGTGCGCCGAAACCACGAGTATCGCGACAGGATCCGCAACCTGCTGGCCGATCTCGCGCCAGCAAGCCACCGCGTCCGGCGCATTCAGCAAGGCATCCGGTGCGCCGTGAGAAACAAAAACAACAGGCATGCGGGACATGCTGTACTCCCTTACTCTTTCACCGCCTCGACAGCGATGATGAGGTTCACGTCATCGGAAACATACGGCGCGTATTTGCCCATGTTGAAATCCGAGCGCTTGATTTTTGCCATCGCATTGGCGCCGATCGCATCCCGCTTCAGGATCGGGTTCACCATTTGCTGAAACGAGGTGACGGTCAGCGTGACCGGCCTGGTGATTCCCTTGACCGTCAGGTTGCCTTCCACCGATACCGGTTTGTCACCCTTGAATTTCACGCCGGTCGATTTGAACGTGATGGCCGGGTAGTCCGCCGTATCGAAAAAATCCTTGTCCTGGATATGCTCATTGAACAGCGGGAAGCCGGTGTTGACCGATTTGGCATCAATGGTGAGATCCACCGAACCGGTATGCGCCGCGCTATCCAGCACGATCTTGCCGCTGGTCTTGTCGAAGCTGTGTATCTGGTTGGAGTAGCCGAAATGGTTGTATTCGAAACGCGGCGCAGTATGCGCGGTATCAATATTGAACGTGACCGGCGCAGCGAATGTAACGGTGCTGATTGAAGCAAAAGCCAGTGCGATAGCGAGTTTTTTCATGGTGAATCTCCTTGGTTAAAAAATGGGTACAAGCAACTACTTCTTACCGGCGGCTGCCGCAGCGGCCACCAGACGAAATTTGATTTGTACGTCGTTGGCTACGGTGCCGAAATCGGCCCACATGCCTTCGCCGATGCCATAGCCGGCGCGTTTCAAAACCAGACTGCCTGCGAACACGCCGTTGCTGCCTTGCGGTTGAAACGTGGCCACGGCTCGTTCATCGTGCGTACGGCCCTTGATGCTCATCCTGCCCGCCACCTCGAACCGATTGTTGCCGAGCGGCTTGATCGACGTGGCCACAAAACGCGCCACAGGGTATGCCTTGGTGTTGAACCAGAGCTTGCCTGCGACCTCGTCATTGGCTTCGTCGGAACCGGCGTCGATACTGGCCAGGTCAATGTCGATTTCAGCCCGCGCCTGCGCCGGTTTCGCCGGGTCAAAACTGATCTGCCCATGAAAGCGTTTGAAGCTGCCTTCAATCGGCACATTCATCTGTTTGTACACAAACGACACCGCGCTCTTGTCTGCCTGTAGCTGGTTGAATTCGAGCGCCTGCGCGCCACAGCTTGCCCACAAGACCAACGCGCCGGCCAGCAGTCCAGTTTTTTTAATCAAGCTGTTCATTGCAAATCTCCTAAGGCTTCCTGATAAAAGGCAGCATGCGTGCGAGCACAGTGTCGTGGTCGAAAAAATGATGCTTGAGCGCCGCGCCCACATGAATCACCACCAGCCCGGCCAGAGTGAAATTCAGCCATCTGTGCACCACGGTGAGCACCTCGCCCAGTTCCTTGTTTTTGGCAAGCAAGTCGGGCAACGGCAGCACGCCGAAATACACCGTCTGGAATCCCTTGGCCGAACTCATCAGCCAGCCACTCAGCGGCACCGCCACCATCAGGGCATACAGCAGATAGTGTGCATATTCCGCTGCGGCATGCTGCCAGGCAGGCATGCCGGCAGGCGCTGCCGGTGGCCGATATGCAAGCCGCCAGAACAACCGCAACAGCACCAGCGCGAAGATCGTCACCCCCGCCCATTTGTGCCACGAATAGATTTTCAGCTTGTCGGGTGACAACGGCAGATCGTACATGTACAGGCCCACACCGAAAGACGCGATAATCGCAATGGCCACCAGCCAATGCAGGACTATTGCAGTACGGGTATAGCTGACAGGTTGGCTCATGGACAAAATCCGCAACGCGAGGGGTTGATCGATGGGTGTACTTTACGCAAGTCGTTGTAGTTGAAATAGTCTACAATTAACAAATTATCATTGCGTTTAAAGCAACAATGAAAGGGCGTTCATGGACAGGCTGGACAGCATGCGGCTCTTTCTCAGGGTAGTCGAACTCGGCAGTTTTTCTGCCGTGGCGCAACAAATGAACGTGGCACGCTCGGTGGTCACACGGCAGATCGCCGCGCTGGAAACGCATCTGGGCAGCAAATTGCTGGCGCGCAGCACACGGCGTTTGAGCCTCACTTCAACCGGTGCTGGCTACCTGGAAAAATGCCGCGAAATTTTAAGCCTGGTGGATGCCGCCGAAGCCAGCCTGACCGACGACCAGCACGCACCGCGCGGGCATATCCGCATCACCCTGCCGTATTCGTTCGGCATTCAGCAATTGATGCCGATGTTCGGCGATTTCATGGCCGCCAACCCGGCGATATCGATCGAACTGGTATTCAGCGACCAGCGCGTTAATTTGATAGAAGGCGGCTTCGACCTGGCCATCCGCATCTCGGACCGGCTCGACCCCGGCGACGTGGCACGCAAGATCGGCAGCAGCCGCGCCGTCATCCTCGCCGCACCCGATTACCTGAAGCGCCACGGCCGGCCCAAACATCCCAAAGAACTGATCCAGCACGAGTGCGCCGGCTATCTGCTCACTACCCACTCAAGCTGGCCTTTCATCATGGACGGCAAAACGCAGTGGTTCCCGGTGAGCGGCCGGCTCAAAGCCAACAGCGGCGATGCCCTGCTCGCCGCCGCGATTCGCGGCATCTGCATCACCAGCGCCCCCACCTTCATGGCCGAACAAGCCGTGCGGGAACACAAACTGGAAATACTGCTGCGCGGATTTCAAACTTCGGAAGCGGGTATCTACGCCGTCTTCCCGAGCAACCGCTATGTGCCCCATCGCGTCAGTACCCTGGTCGAATATCTTGCCCAACGCATAGGGCCCAAACCGCCGTGGGACGGGATTCTGAAAATGAAGTGAGGGAGTACAAGAAAAACCTCACGGGACGATTTTGTTTTTCTCGCTAATGCGCTTGCATGTTTCAAACGATTTGCCGGGAAAACGAAAAAAGCCTACATTAAGCGAGAAATTTTTTGGGTATATAACTGTAACCGCCGAGTTACTTGAACGGGGAGACTACATTTGTGCCCATGGTTTAGATGATGCATATGGTCGCACTCAAATCGAAAAATCATTAAAAAATTAGGTGAAATGCATGCGTTCGGATGATATCGACAAAGTAAAAGAATTAATTTGCCCACTTATCAATAAGGGGGAGATATCTCTACTCTTAGGAGCAGGTTTTAGTCTTGGAAATATCACCGAAACGGGGTCGGGGATTCCTAGCGGTGATGGTTTGCGCGACATGCTCTTGAAAAAGGCTGGAACAAAAGCAGGCGCACGGACATCCTTGAAAGATGCCTACCTATTTGCGTCTAGAAAGATCCCCGAGTTCCAAGATTTTCTTGCAAAATGTTTTACTGTCCAGACAGCAAAACCCTGGCAAGAGAAAATGTTTAAATATGTATGGAGTCGAATTTACACAACAAACATAGACAATGTTTTGGAGATTGCATTTAAGCAGGCTAAGTCCAAAGGGATTCTGGGAGCTGAATTCAGTTTCTTCAACTTTACTGAGCCGCAATTAGCTAGTAGCTCTATAGGAACCGTACCGGTCGTTTCCATTCATGGAAGTATAAAAAAACTAGCAGATGGCTTCATCTTTTCAAACTTTGAATACGCCAATGCCGGAAGCCGAACTCTTGATTGGCATAACGAGCTTGCTGCGAAAATAATGGTTGGTGGCCTTGTGGTCATTGGCAATCAGCTAGATGAAGCAGATATAGATTCCCACTTGGCCGCGAGACTGAGGCTGTACGGAGAAATTTCAGGCGGACAAAACTGGATTGTAATGCCAAGTCCAGATGAAATTAAGCGAGAAAACTATATTGCCGCAGGTTTTGATGTTATTGACGCTACTGCCGAAGAGTTTTTTGAAAGTATTTTCTCAAATCTAACAGCTCGCTCCATTGACGAAATAATTCAAGATACGGTTCCAGCATCGAAAACGGCAAGGGTAAATCTTAAGGCGAGAAGTTGGTTCAAGGAAGCCTTTTGTCCAGTACTTACCGAGTTGGATCGGGTTAGCAAATCCGTTGGGATACTTCGCCACTTCATGACAGGGGTAGACCCAGATTGGTTCTATATTTCCAATTCTGCACATGCTGCCACTTCTAGAATCAGTGAGTTAATCAAGCTACTTGGCATTGCCATGAAGGCTCAAACAGATGGCGTGAGCATAATAAATGTAGTTGGTCCAAGCGGCTCTGGCAAGACGACAACAATAAGGGCCGCTCTATATGAACTCATTAAGACTTACCCCTACGTCTACGAATATGAATCTGCCAATGGAATCGATGTAGATCTTCTTTTTGAGATTGTGAGTGCTTTCTCAGGTAAATCTGTAATCGTATTTTATTCTGCAGCTGAGTACTACTATGCAGTTAATGCTATCGCTAACCGGCTAAGGGACAAGAAGAAACCACATTGCCTATTTATTCTAGAGGATCGAGCAAAAGATTATAAGAAGAACGAGCGCCAATTGGAGGACTGTAAAGATATCTCAAGCCAGTTCGAAATGGGGCGGCTAATAGTGAATGATGCTATTTCAATAGCTTTGAAGATTGACGAACATGGACTTACATATGAGGGATTCTCAGAGTTTTCAATCGAAAAGCGTGCGAACATCATTGTGGATAAGGAACGGGGGTATGGTGGAGATCTTCTTTCTACATTGTTCTCACTAACGACACATGAGAACTTCGAGCAAAAGATTTACCTTGACTACCATTCTGTAGAAGGCGTGCTGCCTCACCGAATACTCGATGTTGCAGCAATTATGAATACTCTTGGATTTCAGATACCTATTAAATATGTTGCGGGTTTTCTCCAGACCAGCGTCGAACAGATTGTAAGTTGTTTAAATGCAGATTTGCTCGACATCGTGCTTTGTCCAGCAGGAAAACTCAACTGTCGACATAGAGTTATTGCGGAATATTATTTTGATAATTGCATATCCGGCCATGGCTCTGTCGAATTTATTATGGGAATTCTTGAATATATTTCCCGGCAATTCTCTATTGAAGACATTAAGTATCATCCGATTGCCTATCAAATATACAAGAAAATTATTTCGTTTAATTTCTTATACGATAAATATTTCCAAGAAGGTTCTAGAAGAATCGATACTGAAAAAACTTATCATGAAGCACAAAAGGTCTATGGAAAAGACGGTGTATTTTGGCTACATTTTGGCCGATTCTATAGAAAAATTGGGGAGCTTGATAATGCTATCGATTGCTTTCGCACAGGGCTTATTCATTACAATTCTTTCCAGACACGTCATTCGTTAGGTACTGCACTGGTTGATAAGTACATTGAATCTGGTTGCACTGATGAATCAGCATATGAGGAGGGAGTCGCCCTTCTTGAAACAGAACGGCTCGGCCGGGGCAACTCTGACGCATACCCGACCTCAACACTGTGTGACCTACTTCTCAAAATTTTGTCAATCAATCCCAGTCATAAAGATGCATCGCGGCGTCTAAAAGAGTGTATTAATTTTGGGATTAAATACTTTAAAGAAGATGAGTTTTTCCAGCGCAAGATGAAAGAGTATTTAGCGATCAAAAGGTAAGCCGCCACCAGAGCCGCGACGACTTCAATTCAGTTCACCTGCTGACGCAGCATTACGATTGCGTCAGCACCTTACGCATGGTGGTGGCCAATTCCTCCGCCACGAATTTCGCTACGTAGGCATCTGCCCCGACATTCTTGACATGGTCTTCATTGGCAATGCCGGTAAGCGATGAATGGATCACCACCGGAATCCCGCGGAAGCGCGTGTCCTGCTTGATTTTCCGCGTCAGCGTAAATCCATCCATTTCCGGCATTTCCAGGTCGGTCAGCACCATTGCTATCTTGTCGGACACCGGCGCGCCTTCACTCTCGGCCACGCGTGCGACGGACTGGAGATGATCCCAGGCTTCTTTTCCGGTTTTGGTCATGATGTAATGGATGCCCATTGCCGCCAGACCTTGCTCGATCAGGGAACGGGCGACGATGGAGTCATCGGCGGCAAGGACAATACTGCCCGGTTTGAGATTGATTTTCGGGCCGATAGTTTCGAGGTTTACATCCGGGCTGGTGGTCGCTGTCATGCTGCGCAATATGGTCTCCACATCCAGCACCTGTGCCAGACGCGAACGATCGGTATTGCCATCCAGCCGCGCGATGCTGGTGACCAGGCCATCCGCCGTACTGGCTTCCGCCGAGAGGACCTGACCCCAGTCCAGACGCACGATATCTTCAACCGACTCGACGGCAAAGGCCTGGGTGGTGCGCGCAAATTCAGTCACCAGCATGATATTCAGGCCGGTTTTGGGTTGGCACCCCATGATCGCAGGCAGATCAATCACCGAAATAACCTGCCCGCGCAGGTTCACCACACCGAGCAAATGCGGAGACGCGCCGGCGACGACGGTAATCTCGGGCATTGCCACGATCTCGCGGATCTTGAATACATTGATACCGAATAATTCTGATCGATCACTGCCGGCACTGCTACCGAGTTTGAATAGCAGCAATTCAAATTTGTTGGAACCCGTCAGATTTGCGCGTTCATCGATTTCCTGTTGAGCTGAACCCATGTTGTTCACCTTGTTGACAGCGTTTTATGTGTTGGCAGCGTACTGCCTGATTCAATTTTGCCCACTACGAGATGGGGTTGTTGGCGATCAACGCTAGCGTCGGCATATCTTTCCATTCCTTAACTGAAACCTGTTGACTGACTCTTCCGGGTGGCACGCAGGGTTTTGCGGAACCCGGCAGCAAGAGACTGGTTGTTACCAGAGTTTACTTGCTCAATCGAACCACCCGTCAAGCGCCTGATTTATTGTCCGTCCATAACCCGGTTGGTCCATGCGCTATTTATGATGCGGGTACTTTCTTATCGACCGGCCGCATCCAGAACTTGAATTAATTTGTCTATCAGAATCAGGAATGCGCTATACGGCGGCGCCGGGCCGCTGCGGCGCGGTTCAGGGCACTTCGCGTGGACGTTATTAAGGGGGATGGAAGAGATTTCGGCAGGACGATCGCCTGAATCGGCAAGCGTTTCAATCAGCGGCCGTGACACACCTGCCAGGCGTGGTCAAACCAGCTGCAAATCAACCGGCACTGCGCCCGGGAACACGCTGTTCAGTTGCGCGGGGCTGAGGCCCCACTGGCGCCGGAAAATGCCGCCCAGCAAACTACGGTAGCCGGTCAGCACCGGCCAGTCGCGATCCTGATTGAGGGTGGACCGGGCGACCTGCACCTGTTCACCGGCGATGCGCCCGCCACGCACCGCGCCGCCCAGTACCCAATAGACCGTGCCGTGACCGTGATCGGTACCGCGATTGCCGTTTTCGCGGAAGGTACGGCCGAATTCGCTCAGCACCACGACCACGGTCTGGTTCCACGCCGGACCCATGGCTTGCGGCAGGGCAGCCAGCCCGGCGCCGAGTTCGCTCAGGCGCTGCGCAAGCTGGCCTTCGGCGCCGTTGCGCCCGGCCTCGCCCACGTGGGTATCCCAGCCGCCGACATCGACAAATCCGATGTTGAACTGGTTGCGCATCAGCGTGCCGATACGTTGCGCCTGGGCTGCAAAGCTGCGCGGGTTGGCGGCGCCACGGCTGGCCGCCAGCATCTCGCCCGCGTAGCCTGCGGCGCTGGCGTTCTGCATGTCGCTCATCACCTGTTTTTGTACGGCGATACCTTCGCGAACCGTAGCGTCCATATTCGTACCGCGATACATCTGCACGAGCAAGTCGTTGTTATGGGTATTCAGCCCGCCTTTACCGGCATTGGCCATCGCCATATTCGGCACGCGATCCGGCCCGCTCAGGCTCAGCGGCAATTGCGCGGTGAAGGCCATGGGCTGCGCCCGATTGCCCAGCACGCTGGCCAGGCGATTCAAAAATCCGTTACGGAAATCGCGCGGGTTGGCACCCTGACCGAGTTCGATGTGGTCCTGGGTTTCGAAATGGCTGCGCGTCATATCCTGCGTGCCGGCAAACGGCACGAAAGCAGCCTGTCCCTGATGGTAGAGCGGCAGCACGGTATCGGTAAGCGCCGGGTGCAGCGCCCAATCCGTGTTCAGCGCAATGGCTGCACCGGGGCCACTCTCCGGCCTGGGCACCGCGATGTGGGGCCGGCTCTCGTAATAGAAATCGCTGCTGTAGGGCACCAGCAGGTTGGCGGCGTCGTACCCGCCGCGCAAAAACACCAGCAGGAAACGCGGCCCCTGTTCACTGCCCGGCGGCGCTGCCCACAACCGGGTACTGGCTGCGGCCAGCGATGCGGCAGCAAAAAGCTTGAGTAATTGGCGACGATCCATGGAAAGACTCCTGATCACATTGCGCTCAACGGCGCATGAACTCGGGTGAGGACAATAACAGCGCGTTCCAGTCTTGCGGGCTGTTGGCTTGCTGCAGCGCCTGGCGCGTGGCTGGTGACAACACCGGCTGCAACGCCTGGTAATAAAACGCATTGGATAACTGTGGAAAAGCCGCCGCTGGCTGCGCGCCGGGGGCGTCTGTCTTGAACAACCCCGCCGGACCGCTGCCGATCAAACGCGCCAATTCAAAGCGTGCGGTCATCTGCCCCGAGCTGCTCCAGGCGGCGGCGTCCAGCGGGTAGCCGTCGGGCGTCTGCCGGCCATACAGCGGCTCACCCAGACGCGCCAGCCAGTTCACCATCGGCTGGGCATTGCGAATGACGCGGCCCTCGTAGGCCAGACGCACGGCCGACACGACATAGTGGGCCGGGTTCTTGAACAGGCCACCGAGCGACTGCGCAAACTGCGGCGTGGTCAGCATCGCCTGCAATACCGCGGCAATATCGCCATCGGTGCGCAGCCAGGTTGCGCTCATGTGGTCGATCAACGCAGGCGGCGGCGCATCGGCCACAAAATACTGCGCGAGCCGGGTGCTGACATGGCGCGCGGTTGCCGGATGAGCCGCCAGCAGCTCGATCACTTCGTTGATCTCGTCCAGCCCGTGGCCCTGGAAGGTACGACCCAGCACCAGTTTGGGATCGGGGTCGTGACGCATCGGGTTGAACACCACCAGATCGCTCTGCCACAGATCGGCGCGCAAGGCCGGGCGCACGCGTGCCGGATGGCCGGTCAGCTTCACCCCGAGACCGGTGAGCACGCGGGCGAGGTTGGTCACATCCTGCTGGGTATAACCGGCACCCACGCCCAGGGTGTGCAGCTCCATGATCTCTCGCGCGTAATTTTCGTTGATATGGCCGCGCGCGTTGTTGGCGTTGTCCAGATAGATGAGCATTTGCGGGCTGAACACCGTCGCCCGGAACAAGTCACGGAAACGCCCCAGCGCGTGCGGCTTGATGACCCGGGCGTAGTAGTCGCCCATCATGGGCCGCAATATGCCCTTGTACTGAAACACCGAAAAATGGTTCATCCAGAACCAGGCCAGTTGTTCCTGCAACTGGTTGGGCGAATACAGCGCATACAGCAGTTGCTGTTCGGCCGCTTCGCGCGCCAGATTGCTGATGCCTTGCTGCGCGGTTTTGAGTTGCTGCTGCTTTTCGTCTGCCGGCAGGTCGCTCGTGCGAATGCTGCGCAACTGCTCGAAGCTGCTGCGCGCCAGATCGGCCACAGGCGTGCGGTTGATGGTCATGGCCTGCAACTGTGCAACGACTTCGGGCGGCAAAACCGGATCAGCCGCAGGGCGTAACTGGGCGTTTACATAGCGCCCCACGCCGCGCTGGCGCAGGCTGTTCAGGTCGCCCAGCGTCGCCCCCCAGGTCAGCCGGTTGATCAAGGCTACGGGATGATCACGCGCGGCATTCTCGAGTGCCGAACCCAGCGCGGCTTGTGCCTGACCGCCATGCGCAGGTACCCGGGCGGCGCAGGCAGCGAGCGAGAGTCCGGCCATGCCGGACAGCGTCAGAAAGCGGCGGCGGCTCCAGCCCGGGGGGGATTCCGGCATGTATTTTCCTCTGAATTCAAAATCGAAATGAAGGGGATTGCCTGATACAGCTACCCGGGAGTGTGACTCCAATAACGCCAATCGGGGCGCTTTGGTTGACGGGAGTTGGAATGACGGACAGAACGCCCGGACAACCGGGCACGGGATAGATCAGGGTTTCCCCTGTTCAAGCAGGCGCGCAGTCAGGCAATGCTACGTACCAGAAAAACCGCGCCCACCACGATGCAGAGCACGCCGACGAATTTTTTAAGGACGTGGGTATCGGCGATGTGGGCAATATGGGCGCCGAGAAATACGCCGCCTATTTCAAAGACAATAATGAGGCCGGCGACTCCAAAATCGATGGTCCCGTAACGCAGGTTGCCCAAGGTGCCGGATGCAGCCCCGACGATCTGAATGACCTGGCTTACGCCGATTGCCGTGAGCGGAGAAAAGCCGGACAGGACCATCAGCGGCACGGACAACACCGGGCCACCCACGCCTGTCAGCCCGGAACCGAATCCGGCCACCGCGCCGATGCCGACCAATAGCAGGCGCTGCCTGTGTGGATGACCTCCCCATGCGGCCTGCATTTCGTCACGACCGGCGCGCAACGTATAAATACCCGCGAGGATGATGATCACGGCCAGAATCAAAGCCAGTGAAGGTGCGTTCAGTCTTGAATTTGCCCATGCGCCCAGGAAACCCGCGACTGCCGCGCCCGCGCAAACCGGCTGCGCCAATTTCCAGTCGATGCTGCCCTGCCGATGAAAAAAGAACGTGCCGGCTATCCCCGCAAAAATAAACGTGAATAACGAAGTCGCCATGCTCTGGTGGATCGCCATGCCGGTCAGCATGGTTAACACCGAGGGGAGCAGTATCCCGCCGACCCCCACCGACCCGACCAGTATTCCCACACCAACCACCGCGAATAACAGCGCAATGCTCCCTAACATGCGCGCCCCTCAAACCCGGGCAATGCAATAGGGAACGTCACGCCGCGCACTCAAGCTGCCGCAAATAGCTCCATGGAAAAATTCCGCGATCATGTCCGTCATCAAAGCCGAGCTGCATCGCATACGATCCCACCGGAACAATCGACAGGATGCGGATATCTTCCGGGCAGGGAATGGCTTCGTGCCTGGCGGTTATCTGCCTGCAGGTCGTGCAGTGGCAGGCGCGCCGCAACGCCGCGTCTTTAAAACGGCTGACAAACCCGTCACTCCAGCTGATCTCCAGTTCCCGTGAAACGGCAAGCTGGCGTATCTCGATGGGTACCGGTTCATTCGACATCATTATTCCCCTTGCGCCATGCGCTGCGCCGCCGCTTCAACCGAGGCAATGCGTTCATGCGCATGGCGATTTTTCCTGTCCAGAAGATAGCTTAGCCATAAATTGCTCACTTTCTCCTGCACGCTGTTTTGCCCCTGGCGCGCCTTGAGATTCACAAAATCCACAGCGAACAGCGGCTGATGCTGATTAAAGCACGAAAATACCACACTCGCGGGTAATTTCGTCTCCGGATCGTGATGCTGGCACAGGCACTGGGCGCAAACTTCCTTCATCATGCATTGCATCGGGCTATTCACCGCCACCAGCGCCTTGAGCTGCGGTTTCAGCAAATGCCGCAAGGCGGTGCGCAAGGCGCCGGACATACGATCCATGGTGGCCGGGTTATCGGACAGCAGCAGCGTATCCGTTTGCCCCAGCCAGTTTGAATAGCTGCCTTCGGTTTCCAGGCAGGCGCTGATGTAGTCGTCGACGCCATGCGTAAAGCAGCTGTCCTGCGCGCGTTTGCAATGGATCGCCGGACCTTCGTCGAGTATCCATATCGCCTGATCGGAGAGGATTTCCATGACCGCCTGCACCGCTTGCGCCTGTAGCCCGTTACGAAAATGCCCGATAAAGATGACCTGATTGCCCGCAGCGTGCCAGGCGGTGCTGCCATCAATGGTGCTGGTCACGGCGGAATGGCCACCCATGACCGTGACGGTCTGGTTCTCGGGCATGGGCAGACCGGTACCGGTCGGCCCCATCAGGACTACCGGCTCGCCCGGTGCGAGCTGGGCAGCAATGCGACTGGAGGCCCCGACCTCGTTCACCAGCAGTTTGATTTCCCCAGTCTGTTTATCCACGTCGATGCCGTCGATGGCCATGCCTTCCATTTGCAGCACGGTCCCCTGCAATTGATCGGCACGCGCATGGAAATTCTGCAGCCGGTAAATCTGGCCCGGCTGCCAATTCTGGGCTGCCTGGCGCGCCCGTACCGTGACGCTCATCACGTTGCCGCCCAGGCGTTCCACCTGAGTGACCACCGGGCAAAGCCAGCTGTCCAGATTTTCCACAAAGCCTTGCCAGGCGGCCTGTACGGTGGAATCAACCGGTGTCTGCAGTCGCTGCGCGAACAGCGTTGCGATCTCGCGTGCGCCCAGCTTTCCGGAAGCCATGGCCTTCACCACGCTACCCTGAAACTGCGGGTGATTATCGCCATAGATACTGATTCGGTGTTCACCCTTTTGATACGAAGTCAGGAAGCCGATATCCGCACTCTTGCAGTTCCCTGTTGACGCCGCTCTGCGCAAACTTGTCTCGCCTGTTAGCTGTTTATGCGTCGCGAAATATTTGCCGTCCATCTCGAACTCGCCCGGGTGCTCACGATTGTAAACCGTGTTGGGGCTGCTGCCTGCGGCAACAAATACCGAGCGCGCCGGCAACTCAATCTGCTCGCCGCTATCGACCCAGGCACCTTGCGCATCCACGACCAAACGGCGAAACATCATGCCCTGCACATGACCCGCTTCATCCAGTACTGCTTCTGCCGGATCCAGCCCTTGCGCGTAAAAAATCCCTTCCTGCAAAGCCTTTTCAATTTCTTCGTGATTGCGCAGATAGGCTGGCGATTCGTTCATCCCGCGCCGGTAAACCACGGTAACGCCACCCCACGCCTGCAGCAGCGGCGCAAAATTCGGCGTTTCGTTGGCTACGGCTGCACGTCGCCGTTCCGCGCGAATCAGCCTGGCGTGAGCCAGATATTCTTCAAAAATGCCCTGCTCTACTTTATTTAAAGTGGCGTCCCAGCGGCCTGCCAAAGTGAGCTTTTCAAAACGTTCCAGCATCTTCTCGACTTGCAGCACGTAATAAGCCTGGACTTCGGTTGCCGTATCGATGGCGCTGAGTCCACCGCCTACAACAAGTGCCGGCAGCCGGACTTGCAGATTGGCCAGACTGTCTTTTTTCGAGGCGCCGGTGAGTTGCAGCGCCATCAGGAAATCACTGGCCTGACGGATGCCATGCGCCAGGTTGTTCTTGATCTGGATCACCGTGGGTTTGCCGGCACCGGTGGCCAGGGCTATATGTTCGAAGCCCAGCGTCCAGGCATCGTCTATGGTCATGGTGCCGCCGAAACGCACGCCGCCGTAAACCCGGAAATGCCGATTGCGCGCCAGGGTCAGGTACACCAGCTTGAGGAAGTTCTTGTCCCAGCGCACCGTGATGCCGTACTCGGCCACGCCGCCGAACCCGCTCATCACGCGTTCATCGAGTGGTTCGTTCAAGTCGCTGATGTGCTCCACTGGCGCCGGGATTGCACCGTCTGTTCCTGTCCAGACCTGTTCCAGCGGTTCGATTTTCAGCCCGTCAATGGCCACGACGCCGAATCCTGATTGCAGCAGATGATGCGACAGATTGAACCCTGCCGGTCCCGCTCCGACGCATAGAATTCGCGTGCCATGATGCGGCAACGCATAGGGACGAGCCCGATTGAGCGGGTTCCAGCGCGTCAGCAGATAATAGATTTCGAATCCCCACGACCAGCTCAGGACATCGGTCAGAATGCGCGTCTCGATCTGCGGAATATCGACCGGATCCTGCTTCTGGTAAATACAGCCCTTCATGCAGTCGTTGCAGATGCGGTTGCCGGTGGCAGGCACCAGCGGATTGTCGATCATGATCACCGCCAGCGCAGCCAGCGTATAGGCGTCCAGCTTCAGTGTATGCGCTTCCGATATCCGCTCTTCCAGTGGACAACCGGTGAGCTCCACGCCCAGCGAATTGGTGCGAAATCCGCCATTTTCCTTGTCCGGAAATCCCTTGGAGCAAAAGTCGCCTTCATGGTCATGGCAGTAAACGCAGTAATGCACATGATCCATGGTTTCGCGCAGATTGAAGCGCGGGTCCGTCAACCCGAAACCGTCACGGCGACGCTGCCGTTCTGGCAGTCCACCGACCCGCCCGGCCGCATCGTTTTCCAGTGCGACGGTCGGTACCAGTTTCATGTATTCGATTTTCTGCGGCAGTTTGAAGCTGATCCAACCGGCGACGCGTTTCTTACCTTCCGGGGTGTTGTAGGCGGCATAAGCCCATTCTTCCAGCAGACTCAGGGTATCGTCGGCCCCGGACTCCGCAGCCGATACCCACAGTCTGGCAACGGCCAGTTCCCGGTCGGTTGTGTCCTGTGTATCCAGCTTCTGTTCCAGCAGGTCATCCAGCATTTCAAATGAGCGGGTCGCGGCGCGCTTGCGGCGCACGCGCGGCTTGATGAATTTTTCCTTGAACGCATGAACCGGCTTGTCGAGTAGCTGCTGCCGCCTTAACTCGTTACGTGCCGTTTCAACGCCGAATGCGCCCACCAGAAAATCTTCCAGATACCGGCCTGCATCGATGAGCAATCCTGACTCTGCTACGGCACTGGTCTCAGCCCCATTTCTATACGCCAGAAATTGCGCTGCCAGCTGGCTGTCACGTTGCGTCATGAAGCGCAGAAACAATTCATCCAGTACTGGCAAGCGCTCCGCTTCGTAGATGTCTGCGTATTTGAATCCGGGTAACTTCAATTCGAATGATGTCATCTCTGTTCCTTCTTGAAACAATCTATATTCCTTCAGGCAGGCATCTGTTTCGCCTGCATACGGATCAAGCGCTCACCACGACAAGACATGTAATTACAAGTCCTCATGCAGCAAGCCAGGCACGATTGCCTGCTCCTGCTGCGTGGCTAAATCAGTTCGGCCACACCTTGCGGACCGACTTCCATGCCGAACCCGCCCATTCCCTCTTTGAGGTCGCCACCCATGGCCTTGAAACTTTCTTCGCGGATAAGCTCATGCAGCTGCCGTTTCAGCAGGAGAAATTCATTTGACGTGGTCATTTCCGCGACACGCGGCCGCGGCAGCGGCACTTCGATTTCCGCCTTGATGCGGCCGGGTCTCGCGGTCATCACGTAGACTTTGTCGGAGAGGAAAATGGATTCGTCAATATCGTGCGTGATGAACAGCACGGAGAGCCGGAAGCGTTGCCACATGTTGGTCAGGATTTGCTGCATCACGACGCGAGTCTGTGCATCCAGCGCACCGAAAGGCTCGTCCATCAGCAGCACCTGTGGGCTGGTTGCCAGCGCGCGGACGATGCCGACGCGCTGCTTCATCCCCCCCGACAACTGGTCCGGGTAATGATTTTCGAACGCGAGCAATCCGGCCAGCCCGAGCAGGGTTCGGGCCGCTGTTTCCCGTTCACTTCTTTGACGGCCTTGCATTTTCAGACCGAACTCCACGTTCTTGCGCACCGTCATCCAGGGAAATAGCGAGTACTGCTGGAATACCATGCCACGCTCGGCGCCCGGTCCGCGCACCTCCTTGCCGTCAACCAGTACGCTGCCTCCCGTACGTTTGACGAAGCCCGCCACGACATTCAGCAGCGTTGATTTCCCGCAGCCGGATGGGCCGAGTATGGAGACAAATTCACCCGGTTTCACATCAATGCTGACCTCATTGACGGCATCGACCACATTTGCACCCGAACCGAAGCGAACGTCCAGATTCCTGATTTCCACGTTGCCTTTATCTGCCATCATGCCTTGCTCCCTCCGTTCTGGTTAGCCCAGGGCATGCTCAAACGCCCGATCCAGCGAATTGCCGTGCTGCAGGCCAGGCCCAGGAATCCAATGACGATCATGCCGATGACTATGTCGGAATACTGGATCAGGGAATAGGCTTCCCAAGTGAAATAGCCGATCCCGTATTGACCGGAAATCATTTCTGCGGCGATTAATGAAACCCAGGCCACACCCATGCCGACTGACAGGCCGTTGAAGATTTGCGGCAGCGCGGCCGGCAAGATGACCTGCCGCAACAATGCGGGCTCTTTCGCGCCAAGACTGCGTGCGGCACGAATCAGCACCGGATCGACACTCGTCACGCCGTGCACCGTACTCAGCAGGATCGGAAAAAACGACCCGAGGAAAGTGATGAAGACGATGCTGCCCTCGTTGGTCGGCCACAACATGATGGCGATGGGCACCCAGGCAATGGCAGGAATCGGCCGAAGTATTTCAAGGATCGGGGACATGAGTTGCCGGGCCAACCTATAGCGGCCGATGACGAGCCCCAAAGCGACACTGAAAACCACAGCGATGCCAAACCCCAGCAGGACTCTACGCAAACTGATCAGCATGTTTTCGTAGAAACTGTCGCTCTTGCTCAAGTCCACCATCTCTTTGAAGACATCCAGCGGTGCCGGGATATTGGTAAACCGGACATAGAAGTCGACCCGGTATTTCACGGCCAGGTACCAGGCTCCGATGAACAGTGCGATGGAGGTCAGTGCAAGCAACGCGGAGCCGAGATTGCGTCCGGCACTGTCTGTCAGATTTCGCCAGGCTGCATGACCAGGCGAGGTCTGGCCAACCGTTTGTTCGGCGATCACTTTGCCCTGGTCATTAGCTGGCGTTGCCGCCCTCTCCGGCGCACTTGCCGCATCGTTTGTCTCTTCGTGATAGTTGATCAGCTCTGCGGTTCGCATCATTACCTCCCCACGCTTGCAGCTGCAAGCGCTTCGGTATAATCCGCAACCTTGCCCCCATGCCTGGCTGCGTACGCGGCGGCATCATTTTTCAACAGGAACGGGACGATGGAAGGATGTTTTGGCTGTTTGGCATTGAGGGCATAGAACGCCTTGTCGGCGAACAGCTTGATGCCGTACGTCTTGTCGAACAGGTAAACCACATCGATTTTCTTGCCTTCGGATGTGGCTTTCTTTACCGCAGCCAGGGTACAGTCCGGAGAGCTATAGGCTGTAATGGCGCCATTTTCTATCCACACCTCTCCACCTGCTCTGGGGTCCTTGATCAGCTTTTTGCACAAGGGGTCCATGCCGCCAATTTCATACCCGGCAAAACTCGCCTTCTGCTTGTCGTAATCCAGGCCTTTTTCCTTGAAAGCTTCGCGAATATAGGACTCGTTAACCCAGGCATCCGCATTGAATTGCTTTACCTTCCCCATGCGCTGCAGCACGCCGGTGTCGTATTTGATGGTTTCTATCCATTTCGGCTTGATGGTCGGGTCCAGGGTGTGGATACCGCTTGGCCCAAGAAATATATAGACCACCTCTTTTTCGATCTTGGTCCAGTCCTGAATTTTTTCTGCGGCCAATTGTGGATTCTTGCGAACCCAGTCGTTCGCATCCAGCAGCGCTTTCAGATAGGCAACGACGACTTCCGGATATTTGTCCGCAAAATCCTTGCGCACCACGATGCCGTGCATGGTGGGTACCTTGGTTTCGACGCCGTCGAAGATTTTGCGCGCAAAGCCGCGATAGGGGAGCAGTTCCGCGAATGGCACAAAATCCGCATGCGCATCAATCTTGCCCTCCTGCAAATTGGTCGTGCCGACTTCCGGGCTCTGATTCGACAGCTTCCAGAAATCATCCTTCCAGCCCCTGTCCTCCATCGCCTTCAACAGCATGCCATGGGCTGCAGAACCGAACGGCACGGATATGCTCTTGCCTTTCAGGTCGGACAACTGGTAGTAAGGCGAGTCCTTGCGCACCACGACGCCATTGCCTGCGCCATCCTTGTTGTACGCAATAATCGCGACCAGCTCGCTCTTGGTATCGTTACTGTTCTGGAAAGTGGCGCCATTCACCAGCAATGGATAGTCACCCATCATCCCGATCTGCAACTTGTTCGCGATCATGCCGTTGGTGACTGGTGGACCGGATGTGAAATTCTGCCAATCGATCTTGAAATGGATATCCTTGTACTTGCCGGTCTTCGGCAAATATTTTTCCAGCAAGCCCAGCTTCTCGATGACTATTCCGGCAGTGACTGTATTGGTCGTGGTGTTCTGGATACCGATACCGAGCGTCACGTCTTCGGCATGTGCCACCACCGTTAAAAATGCCGAGGACGCCAGCGCCGCAGCTGCGAGTAGCAGCTTAAATAATGATGCTTTTGTTCCGGTTGTATTACTTGTTAGCCGCGTAATCACAATAAGTACCCCTTTTAAAATAAGTTACACATGTATTTAAATAGGCAACTTTCATACCCAGCGAGTATTTTTTTATAACAACCTGTTTTATTGAATCTTTATCCTCTTGCCACTGTGTTCCATGCCCCTCAAGCGTGCGACCTGTAGTGGCGTGCACTGCATTCATGCGGTGCACATTTCAACCTGTTTGCAGATACTGAAATTTCTCCTGCACACCCATCCATTCATCAGCATCTGCCGGCGCATCCACACGGGCACTGATGACCGGCCACAACTGGGACAGCTCTTCGTTCAAAACCACGTATTTTTCATACTCCGGCGGCAAATCTTCTTCAGCGAAAATTGCACCGGCAGGACATTCATCCACGCACAGCGAACAGTCGATGCACACAGCTGCGTTGATCACCAAAAAATTGGGGCCCTCATGGAAGCAATCCACCGGGCATACCTCAACACAATCAGTAAACTTGCAGCGGATGCAGGGTTCGGCAACGATATAGGTCATGGTTTTTTCCTTTCAGCCCGCTTGATCAGCGCGCTATCTGCGTCATGGCCAGCCTGGCCAGTTTGCGCACATCCGGATCGGGGTCTTCGAGCGCTTTTTCCAGTGCGGGCAATGCTTCCGGATCGCCCACTTCACCCAGGGCGACAGCGGCTTCCTTGCGTAAATTGCTCACCGGGTGCACCAGTGCCTCGCACAGTACGGGCAAAGCCGCACGACTCCTGAGCCTGCCGAGACTGCGTGCAGCCTTGATCCTGACTTGCCAATAGCTGTCCTGCATTGCGGCAATGAGTTGCGGCACCGCGTTTTCCGCGCGCAACTTGCCCAGTGTCATGACGGCTTCCTCGCGCACCTGCCAGGATTCATCATTCATGGCATCGGCCAAGGCAGGGAACACAACAGGCAATGCTGGAGCAAAGCCGAGAGCTCCCACCGCGATGCGCCTCACTTCTGAATCTGCATCCTGCGTGGCCACCCTGGACAATGATGTCAACGCGCGCGGATCCTTGAGATAACCCAGCACGCCGACCGCCGCCTGTCGCACATCGGCATCGGCATCGGTAATGGCTGCCAGGGCGGGTTCCAAACTACCTGCCACCTTGAGTTCTTTCAGCGCCCGGAAAATCGCTGCCTTGGCATATCCTGAGGAGGCATCCAGCGCGTTCAGCAATACACCGCCGAGACTTGAGTCTTTCAGTTCACCTAGCGATAGCGCTGCATTGGCGCCAACCTGCGGATCGCTATCCGTCAGCACGCCAATCAGCGCCGTCACCACGGCTTCGCTCTCGTAGCCTTCCAGAGCAGCCGCTGCCTCGGCCCGAACATTGGCATCGACGTCCTGTAGCGCTTCGATTAATAGCGGGACGATCAAGTCCTCGTCTTCGCTGTCGGCCAGATCCATCAGCGCAATGCGTCTGATTTCCGGATCGGCGTCGGTCATGCGCTGCTTCAGCTGCGCTGATAGTCCATCTTGGATACTGAGTGCGGTCATGGTCTGGCTCCAGGCTTAACGCAACAAATAGGGAATATCGACATGCACGGCCCCGGTCGGACAATCTTTCTCGCAGGGCATGCAATACCAGCACTCGTCGAATTTCATGTAAGCCGTGCCTTTGGCAAGATCGATTGCCAGTATGTCGAGCGGGCATACGTCCACGCATACGGTGCAGCCCTTGGCGGCAATACATTTTTCTTCATCTACCGTGACAGGCACGGTTACTCGGTTGAAGGCGTAAGTCATGGCATCTCTCCTTTAGGCGGCCGCGGGTTCTTTGACGATCCGAAGTTTTTGATAAGCGGTCTTTTCTTCCTCGTCGAGGGCAACGATATAAGGTTCGATCGGCCGCGTGAAACAACTCATGTTGCCGTTGGCATCTTTCTTTACCTGCACATGTACGAACCAGTCGGCGTCGTTTTTCTCCGGATAATCCACTCGATAGTGGTACAGACCCCAGCGGCTTTCCTTACGGTACAGTGATGCCTGTGCTGCCATCTCGGCGCAGTCGCGGATGGCGTGTATCTCCATTGCGCGCATCAATTCGTGCGGATTTGCTGCACTCATCCGGGAAAGATCCTCTTCGATTTCCGCGAAGCGCTGCAGCCCGATTTCCATCTTGCGGGTGACTTTAGGTGGCTGTAGATAGTCGTTAACCATGCGCCGCAATTTATATTCGACCTGGCTGGGAGGCAGTCCGTCGACCACATCCAGCGGCCCCCATACGCGCTTGCGCTCTTCTTCAACCTGGGTGTTATCGACCGGCGGCAGGGCGTGATTGGCACAATATTCCGCCGCACTTTCACCGGCCAGCTTGCCGTAAACGAACGCGCCCAGCATGTAGTTATGCGGCACGCAAGCGAGGTCACCGGCAGCGTACAAGCCCGGCACGGTGGTTTCAGCGTGCTCGTTGACCCACACGCCTGAACCACTGTGGCCGCTGCACAGACCGATCTCGGAGATATGCATTTCCACCATGCCGGTGCGATAGTCGAGACCACGTCCTTCGTGAAAACGTCCACGGCTCGGCCTTTCATTGGTATGCAGAATCTCTTCAATCGTGGAAATGGTTTCTTCGGCCAGATGATCCATCTTCAGGAACACCGGCCCGTTGCCGCCTTCGAGTTCTTTGTAGAACTCCATCATCATCTGGCCGCTCCAGTAATCGCACTCGATGAAACGGTCTCCGTTTGCGTTGGCGGTGTAGCCACCGAATGGACCGGTGACATAAGCGCAGGAAGGGCCGTTGTAATCCTTGATCAAAGGGTTGATCTGGAAGCACTCGATACCGGAAAGCTCGGCGCCTGCGTGATAAGCCAGGCTGTATCCATCTCCTGCATTGGTGGGGTTTTCATAAGTACCGAACAGATAACCGGATGAGGGCATGCCCAGACGCCCGGCTGCGCCGGTTGCCAGAATGACGGTCTTCGAACGGATCACATAGAAATCGGCAGTACGGCTGTCGACTGCCATCGCGCCGGCAATCGCTCCATTTTCATCCAGCAGCAAACGGGTTGCCATCAACCGATTGGTGATTTCAACGCGCCGCTTTTTCAGCTGCCGGTACAGCACTTTCTTCATGTTGTGTCCTTCCGGCATGGGCAAAACATAAGTACCGATGTGATGGACTTTCTTGACCGCATAATCGCCGGTCTCGTCCTTTTCAAATTTCACCCCCCAGCTATCCAGTTCCTGAATCATGTCAAAGCTGCTGGTGGCGTATTTCATTACCGTCTTCTGGTTGACGATACCGTCATTAGCGACGGTGATTTCCTTCACATACTGCTCGGGCGTGGCATGACCCGGGATGACCGCATTGTTAAGCCCATCCATCCCCATGGAGATGGCGCCACTGCGTTTGACGTTGGCTTTTTCCATCACCAGTACGCGTAATGCAGGGTTCTTTTCCTTGGCTTTGGCCGCGGCCATCGGACCAGCCGTACCGCCGCCAATCACCAGTACATCCACTTCCATTTCGATGGTATTCATTGAATGCTTCTCCTTGTTCTAAATGAGTCGACGTTAAATGCGGCCGCGTTCGACGCGAAGCCGGTATTGGAAGGCATCGCCGCGGTAGTAGAGATATTCGAAATCAAGCGGCTGGTTGTCAGTGGTAAATGTCAGACGCTCGATGCGCAGAACCGGCGATCCTTCCTGCAACTGGATCAGCCTGCCCAGGGATTCATCCGCCAGCATGGCTTCGATCTGCAGTTCCGCCTGGCCCAGCGAATAACCGTATTCGTTTTCCAGAATCAGAAAGATGTCGCGATGCGCGAGGTCTTCCTTGATCAGGCGTTCGCCGATTGATTTCGGCAGATAGGTCACGTCCAGCGAGATGGGGGAACGGTTCAGATACCGTACGCGGCGGATTTCGGACACCATTTCGTTCTCGTCCAGCCCCAGTTTCATCGCGACTACTTTATCGGCAGGGACGATCTTGAAACTGATGACCTGTGAGAAGGTTTCATATCCCATCGTGGCCATTGCCTCGCCAAACCCTTGCAGCTTGCCGAGATTCTGGAATGCCTTGGGTTGCGAGACATACGTGCCTTTGCCATGTATCTTGAAAATCAACCCTTCTTTCTGCAGGTCACCCAGCGCCTGGCGAACCGTAATCCGGCTTACGCTAAAAGATCGCGTCAAATCGCTTTCCGAAGGCATCTGTTCGTGTGCCTTGTAGGTTCCATCAAGGATGCGGTTGCGCAGTATTTCCTTGATCTGCGTATACAGCGGCACCGGCGACAAAGACAGCACGGTTTCTTTTTTCGGATCCATTATTCACACGCTCCAATCCACATGCTTACTTGTTATGACATGATGAAACAAAGCAAACCGCATGCCAGCATGTTAAGTTTCTTGAATATCAATCTAACAATTTGAAATATATGAATTAATGCGCCAACAGAAAACAGGATGAAGCGCATCTATTTGGCACCGGATTTGTGCGCAAGAGAGCAGCACGCACTAAAAATGTACTTGGCTTGAGCCGAATCAACAGGCATTGCGCGAGATTGATATTAACCATCAATCCGTTGGTGCAACGCAGGTAAATTAGCCGCTTGAGGAATACGCAAAACCGCGCTTGAATTATGCGTATCTACGCATTGATGTGGCGTTTTGTACGAGGCTATTGGTTAGATGAAAGGAGATTTTGGATAGTACCTGCACGCTATAACTGGCGCTGGCTTACCCTATTCTGATTTAAGACATATCATCAAACTGTCACTGGAATATACAAAACCAAATTAGGCTTTGCAAAAAGGAAAAGCATGGAACGAAAACTTGTCGGAATCGTGTTGTTTGAGAATATCGAGGTTCTCGATTTTTGCGGGCCCTTCGAAGTTTTTTCAACCACCCGCCTCAATGAGGAAAAGCGATGGGAAGAAATATCGCCATTTGAAACACTGCTGATCGCGGAGAAAAGCAATCCAGTGGTTACATCGGGGGGCATGAAAGTCATTCCTGACCACACATTTGAGAGCTGCCCCAAGCTGGATATTCTCGTTGTTCCTGGTGGCTGGGGAACCCGCACAGAACTCAAAAATCCCGCGATGCTTAATTGGCTTCGTATCCGTGCGTCAGAAGTTGAAACATTGACATCGGTTTGTACCGGTTCAATGCTACTTGGGTTTGCTGGGTTACTAGACGGGCGTCATGCCACAACTCACTGGCGTTCGCTCGACTGGATGCGCGAGTCATTTCCAGCAGTAACAGTTGAGTATGACAAGCATGTTGTTGAGGATGGGCGAATATTTACATCCGCAGGTATCTCTGCGGGTATTGATATGGCACTCAAGGTTGTCGCCCGCTATTGGGGTGAAGCCATTGCGCAAGCCACAGCCAAACATATGGAATATCCGTATCCTTATAACAATGCCCGCAGAATTGAACTCTGAGCCTAACAAGACATAACATATATGGGCTCCTCAAAATCAAGGAAACTGATCGATGGATTTGGTTTTTTGAAATCGCCTGCAGTCATATATCCGGCATCTCCTTTGGTTCTGTGTATTCTTTGACAGACGACAAAAGAGGAAAGCCCAATCTATCCACATGAGAATAGCCAAATATGCGCAATGCAAAGCATGTACAAAAAGGTCTGACCATACTTCAACTAATGGCGATTTTAGCGATTGCCGGAATTCTGGCTACAATCGCAATGCGTCATTACGCTGGCCTATAACGCCAATCAGCGCGCTGTTTTTCCCAGTAAACAGCGCGAGCCTTCACCAAGCGTGCCGATGCTACGCGTGATGGCATGCAGTTGATGCAAAATTTCTCCAGTACTGATTTTTAATCACAATGGAAAATTAAGTACGCTAAGCCGTCCTGATATGCCACGGACAACAGAATGCCGTTAATGAATCGCCGCAGCTTTTCTAGACACTTCATAAACCTCAAATTGAGGTCCATCAGGAGGCGTTATATGCAAGCTGCAGCGCTATAAAGAAGAGATCGAGACTGAGACGCTGACAAAATGGGACTGTAATATCAATGCCGTAGTATTTTCAGAACAATAAATAAACTTTGTGTACCGCATAAGGGGAAAAACATGACGAATCCATACGCCACGCCTACAGCACAACTGGAACAGCAAACTCTGGATATCGAAGGCCAGAGCTCACTGGAAGGAGGTATCAGTGGTCAGTATGACTTTTCCATCACAGCCATCATCGCAGAAGGATGGGAAAAAACCAGTGGTGCCAAGGGGGCTATTCTGCTGGCTTTTCTGGCATATATAGTCATTGCCACGATTGTGAGTGTAGTACAAAAGCTGATTTTTCCCGACCCGAATCTCCTGTTTCAGCATCACCAGCTAGGCGCCGGATTCTTCTGGCTGGCAATCACCATGTTAGTCAGTATTCCGATAACTTATCCATTGGTGGCAGGTATCATCGTACTTGGCATCCGGCGTTCAGTCGATGCGGAAATCGATGCGGGCTCAGTTTTTCGGGCTTATGCCAAAGTCATTCCACTTACTCTGCTGGGCATTGTGTTGACGCTGCTAATCATGCTGGGATATGTGTTATTGATCATTCCAGGTATCTATCTTTCTGTTGCCTACCTGATGAGCATGGCTTTAATGATGGATAGGAACATGGGCGTGTGGGAAGCGCTGGAAACATCACGCAAAGCCATTTCCAAACACTGGTTCAAAGTTTTCTTCCTCTATCTGGCGATGGGTATCATGTTTCTTCTTGCCTGTTTACCTATCTTTATCGGCTTGATCTGGATGCTGCCACTATTGGCTATCGTGCAGGGCCTCCTGTATAAAAAAATGTTCGGGGTGGCCTCGGTGCAATAACCGGGTTTGTCCGGAAAGCTGCGCAAACTGGTTACTTTCGTCAGGCATCATTGATGAGTGTCGACATGCCAAAATCCAAATATGCATACACCGTGCTTCTCGCGTTGTGTTTGCTCATGCCCGCAACGTCAAGAGCGGAAACAGGGTGCGCAATTGTCTATGGGCAGAATTGGGCTTTCCTCTTTGCCACACCCAAAAATTGGGAGGCCGTGTGCCCAGCCAACGAACCGTCCGGCGTAGTGGTTGCCTTATGGCCAAAAGGCACAGCGATGGCGAATGCCCCGGGCATCATGTATGTCACTGTGAGCGATAAAGGTGAATTTTCATTGGAACAATTTGCCGAAGACGAAATAACGCGTTTCCGTATTCAATCACCGAAGTTGCAAGTTCAAGTCGCAAACTCGCTCGCTTTTCAAAAGAAGAACTCAGCCCTGGTCAGACAGCTTTCCGGCGACCAGTATGGCAATCATGAGTTGGTCGCATACGCGGACGCTGGCAATGTTTTTCTTATCATCGTGCTTACCTCTCGGACACAGAAAGCCTTTGAACATCTGCGACCCGCGTTTGAGAATTTTGTATCCACTTTGAATCCAATGAAGATTCAGTTTCAGGGTGCAGATAAAGCGCCTGATGCCGATGGCAAGCGGGACAATATGGAGGTTGCGCACCCCTTACATTAGACTTGGTAATACCCAAGCCGGGTGTTTCTGCTTCCAGCAAAATAGTAGTTCATGCTTCAGCACTCACGTGAACAGAATTTGAAGTCACTGGGCCAAAACAGCCGTTCAGACGCGGCTGCGCTGCCCGTATTATTGAGAGTTATTATAGAGACGCAGAAAGGTCAAAGCGTTTGCGAATCAGTGAATTAAATGGGCATAATGGCTGCCATAAATAATAATTGTTATGCACTAAGGGGCTTGAGCCTGTAAATAATTCTGTGTAACTGCCCCGCGTTTAAATATGTCCTTGAAGTCGATCCTCGAAGGCGATAATAAATCGGCTCATTGCATTGCGCCAGTTCTGGATGGGCATGGTCCATTTTTTTG
>NZ_JBTSEG010000025.1:0-38220 GCF_054605375.1 Sulfuriferula sp.
AGCTGTATTATCTGGCGCTGCGCAACATCAGCAAGAAATGGACAATGCCGATTCAGAACTGGAAGGCCGCGTTAAATCGGTTCACGATCATGTTCGATGAGCGCATGCCGCAGCTTTAAACGATTTCTCGTTTACACAAAATCGCGGATACCCTCGATTGCACGCGTTTATCCGCCTTCTTGGTGTAAAGTGTCAAAATATTTTACAGCTCGTTTTTCTCTATCTCGATAATCTCTTGTATATAAATAACAAATAAAACATGGCATAGCTATTGCTGATTTGCGTGTAGTGGTTCGGGCGATCCTGATTTATTCAAGGTGAAGGAGCTATATCATGAGCACATCTGAATTGTACGAATATGTTACATTTTATCGCGGCGAAAAGCTGAAGGTCTACGCGGCATCCTCGTATGTCGCACAGCAAAAGGCAGCAAATATATTCCGGGCCGGGAGAGTTTGTGATGTTAGCATTTTTCTTTACGAACGCCCTGATGGTTCCCGGGTAATACATACGCCTGCTCAGAATTTTTAAAATCAACAGGCATTCATTGATGGCTCAATGAGTGCTATTTATTATCAATATGTTGCGTTCTATATCTGGCGGAGAGGGTGGGATTTGAACCCACGATGACGGAAACCGCCATACCGGATTTCGAGTCCGGCGCATTCGACCACTCTGCCACCTCTCCAAGAGAGGCGCAATTGTACCTGCAAGCACCATGAATTAGAAGCCGCGAAATGCGTGCCTGGGTAATATGTGTTGCTAGACAAATCCATCATTCTCGGCGAGACTTGCGGCCATGCGTAATCTGCTGGCGTTAAGTTTCAGCCTATTGTTGGTGTCCTGTGATGTGACATTACCCAAACTGCCGCCACCTGTAGCACCGGTTTCCAAGACCGGAGAGCTGGTCGTGCTGACCCACAATGGCCCCACTACTTATTATGAAAATCCTTATGGTGAAGCCGCCGGGTTTGAGCACGACCTGGTGACGCTGTTTGCCAAGGAGGCGGGTTATCGGGTGAAGTTCCTGGTGGAAGACAATATGGACAACCTGTTCAAAAAGCTGGCGCAACATCAGGCGCACTTTGCGGCGGCAGGGATTACTCAAACCGATGCACTCAAGGAACGCATGCGTTTTGGACCGCCTTATTTCAAGGTGACGCAGCAGGTAATCTACAATACCAATTCGATCAAACCACGCGATTTTGCCGATCTGGTTGGCAGGCGCGTGGCCGTGGTTGCAGGCAGCAGTGGTGCCGAAACCATGCTGGACATGCGCCAGCGCATCCCCGGTTTGAAGTGGGCCGAGGTCAAGACCGAATGGGGTGACGAGTTGCTGGATAAACTGGCCAGATCCGAAGTGGATGCCGTCATCGTGAATTCCAACCAGTTCGATATTGCTCAAAATCTGTATACCAATCTGGCTGTGGCGTTTGACATCAAGCACCCTGATCAACTGGCATGGGCTTTCCCGAAGAGTGTGGATCCGGCTTTATATGCCAAGGTGCAGGCGTTTTTCAAGCATATTCAGACCGATGGCACGCTTAAACGTCTGACCGACCGTTACTATGGCCATACCGACCGTCTGGAAAACGCGGATGTGGCAGGTATCCTGGCGCGCATGAATGACACCCTGCCCAAGTACCTGAAATACTTTCATGAGGCGGAAGCGGCAACCGGTATTGATTGGCGTCTGATTGCGGCGGTCGGTTACCAGGAATCGCACTGGAATCCTTATGCTACTTCACCTACCGGCGTGCGTGGGCTGATGATGATGACGGGCGATACGGCCGACAGGATGGGGGTGACGGATCGTCTCGATCCGCGCCAGAGTATCGTAGCCGGCGCAAAATATCTGGCCTTGCTGATCGATGCAATGCCGGACAGGGTGGAAGAACCCGACAAAACCTGGATGGCGCTGGCGGCCTACAATCAGGGGCAGGGTCATCTGGAAGATGCCCGGGTGCTGGCGCAGCAGCGTAAACTGAGCCCACTGTCCTGGACCGACATCAAACAGACCATGCCGTTGCTATCACGTTCCGAATACAACCGTAATGCCAAGCATGGCTACTGTCGTGGCGGTGAAGCGGTAATTTTTGTGGAAAATATCCGTACTTACTACGATATTCTGGTCAAGTACCAGCGACCCTATAAACCGCTGTTATTGTCCAGGAATGAAACCGGAATGTAGTCGGAATGTAGTCGGAATGTAGTCGGAATGTAGTCGGAATGCCGGTTTCAAGAACTGCTGTAGCCCACCCGAGATTAAAATTACGAGCGAGGTGCCGGTCCATCACCGCCTTCCAGCACGAATCCTGCACCGCTATCCTGACCCAGCACTTTGCCCAGATAGGGCATGACATCCTGCAAACCTGACCGCAAAGTCCACGGTGGATTAAGGATGAACATGCCGCTGCCATACATACCGAAACCGTCCGCATTGGGGGTACGAACAGTCAGGCTCACGTTCAGCCAGGTGTTGACCGGAATGTTCTTGAGTGCGGCAGTGAAATGTTGCGCTTCGTGGCGCTGCAACAGTGGGTACCACACGGCGTAAGTGCCGGTGGCAAAGCGTTTGAGCGCGTTTTTCAATGCGCTGGGCACGCGCTGGTAGTCCTGTTTTTCTTCATACGAAGGATCGATCAGCACCAGGCCACGACGGGGTGCGGGCGGCAAGGCTGCTTTCAGTCCGGCAAAACCGTCGATGTTCTGCACTTTGACGCGCCTGCCTGCGTCGGCAAAATTGGCTCCAAGGAGTTGGCTATCGGTGGGATGCAGTTCGAACAGTCTTAGTTGATCGTGCTCGCGCAGCAGTTGCTGTGCAATCCAGGGCGAGCCGGGGTAGACACTCAGTGTCTCGGTCGGATTCAACTGCCGTACCAGGCTGATATAGGCGGCTATGGAAACGGGCAGGTCGTCGCGTGGCAGCAGGCGCGAAATGCCGCTTTGATATTCGGCATTTTTCTGCGCGTAGCCGGTATCCAGCGCATACAAACCGGCGCCGGCGTGGGTATCAATGGCCCAGTAGGGTTTGTCTTTTTGATTGAAATAATCCAGCAGCTGCATCAGCACAATGTGCTTCAGCACATCGGCGTGATTGCCCGCGTGGAAGGCGTGACGGTAACTCAGCATGGTCTGTGGCGATAACTCAGGCAGGTTGCAGTGCTTGCACGCCACCCATATATGACCACAACACCGCGGGCAGCGTGACGGAGCCATCTGCTTGCTGATAGTTTTCCAGAATCGCGACCAGGGTACGGCCTACCGCCAGCCCGGAGCCGTTCACACTGTGCAGTAGTTCCGGCTTGCCCTTTTCGCCACGGAAACGCGCCTGCATGCGGCGCGTCTGGAAGGCCTCGAAATTACTGCATGAAGAAATCTCGCGATAAGCATTTTGCGCAGGCAGCCATACTTCCAGGTCGTAGGTCTTTGCGGCAGAAAAGCCCATGTCGCCGCCGCACAGCGCCATTCTCCGGTAGGGCAGGCCGAGCGCCTGCAGGATGGCTTCGGCATGGCCGGTGAGCGCCTCCAGGGTGGCGTAAGACTGCTCCGGTTCGACCAGTTGTACCAGTTCCACCTTGTCGAACTGATGTTGGCGGATCATGCCGCGCGTGTCGCGTCCGTAGGAGCCGGCTTCGCGACGGAAGCATGGGGTATGGGCGACAAATTTCAGCGGCAGACTGTCCAGAGCCACAATCTCGTCGCGCACCATGTTGGTCAGTGGTACTTCGGCTGTAGGAATCAAATATAAGCCATCGCGTTCGATCCCAAACTGATCCTCGGCAAATTTGGGAAATTGCCCGGTGCCACGCATGCTGTCAGCATTGACCAGATATGGAACATAAACTTCGGTATAGCCATGTTGCGCCGTGTGGGTATCCAGCATGAACTGCGCGAGTGCCCGGTGCAGGCGTGCCAATCCTCCCTTCATGAGGGAAAACCGGGCGCTGCTGATCTTGGTGGCGGTGGCAAAATCAAGCAACTCGAGTGTTTCACCCACATCCACGTGGTCTTTCACCTCGAAATCGAACACGCGTGGTGTGCCGAAGCGGCTCACTTCCACATTGTCGGTTTCGGATTTTCCGGCCGGTACGGATTCATGCGGCAGGTTGGGAATCGTCATCAACAGGGTATTGAGTGGAATTTGCAGCGCTTCCAGTGCGGATTCAGCAGCTTTCAGTTCAGTGCCGAGATTCGCCACTTCCGCCATGATCGCGGAGACGTCCTCGCCTTTGGCCTTGGCCATGCCGATCTGCCTGGAGCTGGCGTTGCGTTTGGCCTGCAACTCCTGGGTACGGGTTTGCAGTTGTTTGCGCTCGCCTTCCAGGCGCTGAAATTCGACGCTGTCCAGCGTATAGCCGCGTGCGGCGAGGCGTTGCGTGACGCCGCCCAGATCGTTGCGAAGCAGTTGAATGTCTAACATTATTTTTGCCCTGTTTTCTTGTTGGTCTGTTCATCCAGCCCACGTAAATAAGCGAGCCGCTCGGCTATTTTGCCTTCCAGCCCGCGCGGAGTGGGTGTGTAAAAGTGCGCATTCACACCTTCCGGCAAGTAGTCTTCTCCGGCGGCGTAGGCGTCCGGCTCGTCGTGCGCGTAGCGGTAGGCGTGACCGTAACCCAGTTGCTTCATCAATTTGGTCGGCGCGTTGCGCAAATGCACCGGCACCTCGCGCGATTTGTCCGCTGCCACAAAGCTGCGGGCGTTATTGTACGCTACATATACCGCGTTGCTCTTGGGCGCGCAGGCCAGATATATCACCGCTTGCGCCAGTGCCAGTTCACCTTCCGGGCTGCCCAGGCGCTCGTAGGTTTCCACTGCATCCAGGGTCAGGCGCAATGCGCGCGGGTCAGCCAGGCCGATGTCCTCGCTGGCCATGCGGATCAGGCGGCGGCTGACATACAGCGGATCGGCGCCGCCGTCGAGCATGCGCACCATCCAGTACAGCGCGGCGTCGGGATTGGAGCCGCGCACCGACTTGTGCAGTGCGGAAATCTGATCGTAGAAATTGTCGCCACCCTTGTCGAAACGGTGTGCGCCGCGCGCCAGCGTGGTCTGGATGAAGTCCTCGTCGATCTCGTGGCGGGCGGCATCAAGCGCCGCAGTAGCAGCTTGTTCCAGCAGATTCAGCAGGCGTCGCGCGTCGCCGTCAGCGTAGCCGGTGAGTTGGGCGCGTGCGCCCTGGGTGATGGCAATATCCGGATAGACATTGCCTCGTGCACGCTCCAGCAGAGCAGCAAGATCGACCTCTTCGAGGGGTTTGAGCACATAGACCTGGGCGCGCGAGAGCAAGGCGCTGTTGACCTCGAACGACGGGTTCTCGGTGGTGGCACCGATAAAAGTTAGCAGCCCGGCCTCCACGAACGGCAGGAAAGCATCCTGCTGGGATTTGTTGAAACGATGTACTTCGTCCACAAACAGCAGCGTGCGGCGTCCCTGGCCCTGCATCATTTCGGCGCGCGCCACCGCCGCGCGGATTTCCTTGACCCCGGACAGCACCGCAGACAGCGCGATGAATTCCATGTCGAAACCATCGCTCATCAGCCGCGCCAGCGTGGTTTTGCCTACCCCCGGCGGTCCCCACAGAATCATCGAGTGCGGTTTGCCAGCGTCGAATGCAACGCGCAACGGCTTGCCGGGGCCGAGCAAATGCGCCTGGCCGATTACTTCAGCCAGTTGGCGCGGCCGCAACCGCTCGGCCAGCGGCGCGCCGTCTTGCGGATGATCGAACAGGTCGGCGTGGCTCACTTGCCGTCGGTAATGACGTCCACGCCCGGCGGCGGGGTGAAATGAAAGTCGCTGGCAGGCAGTACCGGATTGCGTTCAAAGCCGGCGAATTTCAGCACGGTGGTCTGGCCGAAATTGTCCTTGATCTGCATCGTCACCAGCGTGTTTTTGCTGAACCCCATGCGTACGTTTTCAAACGTGCTGTCCTTGTCCTTGGGGCGCGCATCCAGCCACTCCAGGCCATCGCGGGTGCCGGCATCGCTGATCGTGTAAAACTTGTCGATGTCCTTGCTGCCCGCCAGCAGCGCCGCCGGGCTGCTGCCCAGCGCCTGCCCCAGTTTCTTGATGGTGACTTGCTGCAGGTCGGCGTCGTACAGCCAGATTTTTTTGCCGTCGCCCACAATCACCTGTTCGTAGGGCTTCTCATATACCCAGCGGAATTTACCGGGACGTGCGAAGGCCATGGTGCCGGACGACTGCTGGCGCGTATGGCCGCTCTTGTCCAGCACGGTCTGGGTGAACGTGGCGCGTGCGGTCTGGGTGTCGGCGACGAAGGCCTTCAGCGCGTCGCTGCTGGACGCGGCAGCGCTGGCAGAAAAGATCAGGAGAGCGGTCAGGAGACTGAGTTTTTTCATTGGGCTTGAGTCGAATGAGCAGGATGAATGAGATGGACAGGTTTTTCGGTAAATGGTTTGCGCCGATATGCAGGCTTTATCGATATGAAAGTGCGTATACGGTCTTTATTCCCGATTCTGCGCAAGGATTTCGCGATTGCCATTGCTTTGCATCGGCGTGACCAGTCCGGCCTGTTCCATCGCCTCGATCAGGCGCGCGGCGCGGTTGTAGCCGATACGCAAATGGCGCTGCACGGCAGAGATCGACGGGCGCTTGGTTTTCAGCACCAGTGCCACCGCTTCGTCGTACAGCGGGTCGCTCTCTGCATCGCCACCGCCCACCGCACTTTCGCCACTACCTTCATTGTCCTCTGGGGTATCGAGTATGCCGTCAATGTAATCCGGCTCGCCCAGCCGTTTGAGGTATTCCACCACTTTATGCACTTCTTCGTCGGCCACAAAAGCGCCGTGCACTCGCTGCGGGTAACCGGTGCCGGGGGGCAGGTAGAGCATGTCGCCCTGGCCGAGCAAGGCTTCGGCCCCCATCTGGTCGAGAATGGTGCGCGAGTCGATTTTGCTGGATACCTGGAACGCGACGCGGGTGGGAATATTGGCCTTGATCAAACCGGTAATCACGTCCACCGACGGGCGCTGTGTGGCAAGGATCAGGTGTACCCCGGCGGCACGGGCTTTTTGCGCCAGCCGCGCAATGAGTTGTTCTACTGCTTTGCCCACCACCATCATCATGTCGGCCAGCTCGTCGATCACCACCACAATCATCGGCTGTTCTTCCAGTGGCTCGGGGCTGTCCGGGGTCAGGCTGAACGGGTGAGTGAGGGGCGTGCCTGATTTTTTCGCGTCGCGTACTTTCTGGTTGTAACCAGCCAGGTTGCGCACGCCGAGTGTGGACATCAGCTTGTAGCGCCGTTCCATCTCGGCCACGCACCAGTTGAGTGCAGCTGCGGCCTGGCGCATGTCGGTGACCACCGGAGCGAGCAGGTGCGGAATGCCTTCGTACACGGACAGTTCGAGCATTTTCGGATCGACCAGGATCAGCCGCACCTGGCTCGGGTCGGCCTTGTACAGCAGGCTCAGGATCATCGCATTGATCGCCACCGATTTGCCCGAACCGGTGGTACCGGCCACCAGCACGTGCGGCATTTTGGCCAGATCGGCCACTACCGGGTTGCCGGCGATGTCCTTGCCCATCGCCAGCGCCAGCGGGCTGGCCATGTCGTGGTAGACCTTGGCGGAAAGAATCTCGGACAGGCGCACGATCTCGCGCTTGGGATTGGGGATTTCCAGCGCCATGGTGGTCTTGCCGGGGATGGTTTCCACCACGCGGATGCTCACCACCGAGAGGGCGCGCGCCAGATCCTTGGCGAGATTGACGATCTGGCTGCCCTTGACGCCGGAGGCCGGTTCGATTTCGTAGCGGGTGACGACCGGGCCGGGCAGGGCGGCGACCACACGCGCCTGCACATTGAATTCGGCCAGCTTGCGTTCGATCAGGCGCGAGGTGAACTCCAGCGTTTCGGCCGACAGGCTCTCGACGTGCGCGCTGGCAGCATCAAGCAGATGTAATGGCGGCAGCGGAGAATCCGGCATTTCGGCAAACAGCGGCACCTGTTTTTCCACCTGTACGCGCTCGGATTTGATGATGGTGGGCGGCGGGGTTTCGATGATCACCGGCGCGCGGTCCATATTGCGGCGCTTCTCTTCCAGCATCACTTCGTCACGTTTGTGCGTCGCAGCCTGGCCTACGCGTCGTTCGCGTCGCACCGTCCAGGTTTCGATGGCCCATAGCCAGCTGCGTTCGAGGTATTCACCGGTTTTTTCCACCACCGTCAGCCAGGAAATGCCGCTAAACAGGCTCAAGCTCGCGGCAATCAATACCAGCAAGGCCAGTGTGCCGCCGGTAAAGCCCAATATCCGCACGACGGCCTCGCCGGTAATCGCCCCTAAAATGCCGCCGGGGTGCTCGGGCAGAGCGATATGCAGGCTATACAGGCGTTGAGATTCCAGCCCGGCGCTGGACAACAGCAGCAATACAAACCCGGCGCTGCGGATATACAGCGGGCGGCGGTCGGACGCCTCGGGAACCTCCAGCTTGCGATACCCCCACCAGGTGGCATACAGGGCCAGCACTACCAGCCACCAGGCGGAAAGCCCGAATAACGAGAGCAGGATGTCGGCCAGATAGGCGCCCAATGCGCCACCCATATTGTGCACATTGCCTTGCCCGCTATGCGACCAGCCCGGATCGGACTGGGAATAGGTGAACAGGATGACCGCCAAAAAGGCTGCCATGGCGACGCTCAGCAGCCAGCCGATCTCGCGCAGCAGGCCGGTGAGCCGGGGCGGGAGCGGTTTACGGGCGGATTTGTGTGTATTGCGCCGGGTAATCGACATAGTCAGTTATTCTATAGGAATGCAAAATTATAACTTGAACCTTGTCCAGTCCGTGACCATCTTCCATACTGTTCCCGTTTTCCTTTATTCAAACCCGCTACGGAGTACTGCATGACTACAACAACACAACATCATCGCCTCATCATCCTCGGCTCCGGCCCGGCAGGCTATTCCGCCGCTGTTTACGCGGCGCGCGCCAATCTGAATCCGGTGGTGATCACCGGTATGGCGCAAGGTGGCCAGCTGATGACCACCACCGACGTGGACAACTGGCCAGCCGACGCCGACGGCGTGCAAGGGCCGGAGCTGATGGCGCGTTTCGAGAAGCACGCGCGCCGCTTCAACACCGAAATCATTTTCGACCACATCCACACCGCTAAACTGAGCGACAAGCCCATTACGCTGGTGGGCGATCAAGGCACCTACACCTGTGACGCGCTGATTATCGCCACCGGCGCATCGGCCATGTACCTGGGGCTGGAGTCCGAACAGGCCTTCATGGGTAAAGGCGTCTCCGGCTGCGCGACCTGCGACGGTTTCTTCTACCGCGACCAGGAGGTGGCGGTGATCGGCGGCGGCAATACCGCCGTGGAGGAGGCGCTGTACCTGTCCAATATCGCCAGCCATGTCACCGTGGTGCATCGTCGTGACAAGTTCAAGTCCGAAAAAATACTCGCCGACCATCTGATGGAAAAGGTCAAGGAAGGCAAGGTCAGCGTGGAATGGAACAGCGAGCTGGATGAAGTGCTGGGCGATAAAACCGGCGTCACCGGCATGCGCATCAAATCCACTACGGATGGCAGCACCAGGGATATCGCCCTGACTGGCGTGTTCATTGCCATCGGCCACAAGCCGAATACCGATATTTTCACCGGTCAGGTCGAGATGGAAGGCGGCTATATCGTCACCAAAGGCGGCAACAAGGGCAATGCCACTGCCACCAATGTTCCCGGTGTGTTTGCCGCGGGCGACGTGCAGGACCACATCTACCGCCAGGCTGTGACCAGCGCCGGTACCGGCTGTATGGCCGCGCTCGACGCCGACCGCTACCTGGAAAGCCTCACCAAGTAGGCTGCTCATGGCCGGGCGTGCGCCTCCAGCGGATGAATCCGCGCTGTTCAAGGCAGCCGTGGGCGACGCGCAGCCGCTTGCCGAGCACGGTAAGGTGGAGCATGTCCTGCCGCGTGCCTCGCCCATCCCGCGCCAGCGTATCCGCGACGAACAGCAGGCGCTCGCCGACAGTCTGTCCGATCACATCACCTGGGAAGACGCCATGGAAACCGGCGAGGAACTGGTGTTCCTGCGTACCGGCTTGCGCCGTGACACGCTGAAGAAGCTGCGGCGCGGGCACTGGGTGCTGCAGGCCGAGCTGGATTTGCACGGCCTGGTCAGCGTCGAAGCGCGTCAGGCGGTGAATGAATTCATCGCCGGATGCAGCAAGCGCGGCCTGCGCTGTGTGCGCATCATTCACGGCAAGGGGCTGCGTTCCAAAAACCGCGAGCCAGTATTGCGTACCAAGGTGAAAAACTGGCTGATGCAAAAAGACGAGGTGCTGGCGTTTTGCCAGGCACGCATGGTGGACGGCGGCAGTGGCGCGGTGGTAGTGTTACTCAAGTCTTCATGAAAACCGTTTGGGAGGAGCACCATGGCAACAATTACCGAATTCGAACTTCCTTCCACCGGCAACCGGACCTTCAAACTCACGGATGCGCGCGGCAAGAAACTGATCGTGTATTTTTACCCCAGGGATGACACGCCCGGCTGTACCGTGGAAGGCTCCGATTTCCGCGATTTGTATACCGAATTCAAGCAGCATGATTGCGAAATTGTGGGCATCTCGCGTGACGATCTGCAATCGCACGAAAAATTCAAGGCCAAGCTGAGCCTGCCGTTCGAGTTGTTGTCTGACGCAGATGAAAAAGTCTGCGAGCTGTTTGGTGTGATGAAGTTGAAAAACATGTATGGCAAGGAAGTCCGCGGTGTCGATCGCAGCACGTTTGTGTTCGATGCCAACGGCAAGCAGATCAAGGAATGGCGCGGCGTGAAATCCGCCGGCCACGCGCAGGAAGTGCTGGATACCGTTAAAACCCTCTAGGAGAAAATCTGAATGCCCCGCAAAGCCGCTGCGCTCACCAAGCTGTTTGTTCTTGATACTAATGTGCTGATGCACGACCCCACCAGCTTGTTCCGTTTTGAAGAGCACGACATCTTTTTGCCGATGGGCACGCTGGAGGAACTTGATCACAACAAGAAAGGCATGACCGAAGTGGCGCGCAATGCGCGTCAGGCCAGCCGCTTCCTGGACGAAATCGTATCCGGTTGCGAAGATGCGATCGAAGCCGGAATTCCGTTGAGCAGCAAGAGCCGCAAGGCAGCCACCGGCCGGCTGTTCCTGCAGACCAAAATTTCGCGCATCGACACCCCGCTCAGTCTGCCCAACAGCAAGGTGGACAACCAGATTCTCGGCGTGATCCTGAGCCTGCGCGAAGAGCAGCCCAAGCGCCAGGTCATCCTGGTGTCGAAAGACATCAATATGCGCATCAAGGCGCGCGCGCTGGGATTGCCCGCCGAGGACTACTTCAACGACAAGGTGCTCGAAGACACCGATCTGCTCTACGCCGGGGTGCGCGAACTGCCGGAGGATTTCTGGGACAAGCACGGCAAGGGGATCGAATCCTGGCAGGCCGACGGCCACACCTGGTATCGCGTCAAGGGGCCGCTGGTCACCCATCTGCTGGTCAACGAATTCGTCTATCAGGAGGGCAGCAATCCGCTCTACGCCATCGTCCGATCCATTGATGGCAATGTCGCCGAGTTGCAGACCATCAAGGACTACAGCCACCAGAAAAACAACGTGTGGGGCATCACCGCGCGCAACCGCGAACAGAATTTCGCGCTCAACGTGCTGATGGATCCGGAGGTCGATTTCGTCTCCCTGCTGGGCCAGGCCGGCACCGGCAAAACCCTGCTCACGCTGGCCGCCGGGCTGATGCAGACGCTGGAGCACAAGCGTTATTCTGAAATCATCATGACCCGCGTGACCGTGCCGGTGGGCGAAGACATCGGCTTCCTGCCCGGTACCGAAGAAGAAAAAATGACGCCGTGGATGGGTGCGCTGGAAGACAACCTCGACGTGCTCAACAAGACCGACGACAGCGCCGGCGACTGGGGCCGCGCCGCCACCCAGGACCTGATCCGCAGCCGCATCAAGGTCAAGTCGCTCAACTTCATGCGCGGGCGCACCTTCCTCAACAAATATCTGATCATCGACGAGGCGCAGAACCTCACCCCCAAGCAGATGAAAACCCTGATCACCCGTGCCGGTCCCGGCACCAAGGTGGTGTGCCTGGGCAACATCTCGCAGATCGATACGCCTTACCTCACCGAGGGCAGCTCCGGCCTGACCTACGTGGTGGACCGCTTCAAGGGCTGGCAACACGGTGGCCACATCACCCTGGCACGCGGCGAGCGTTCGCGTCTGGCCGACTGGGCGGGTGAGGTGCTATGACGCGCGCACTGGTGGCCTTGCTTGGCTTGTTGGCGCTGGCGCCTTCGGTCCAGGCCGCCAGTTGCCGCGACGTCGTGCACACATTCAATCAGCAGTCGCACCCGCGCATTAACGAGGCCGAACTGACGCAAGCCCTGCGAACGCTGAACGCCGATCGCAATACGCGTCTGCCGGATAAATTCGTCACCAAGCGCGCGGCGCAATCCGCCGGTTGGCAGCGCGGGCACGACCTGTGGGACGCGCCTGCGTTGAATGGCAAAAGCATCGGCGGCGACCATTTCGGCAACCGTGAACGACAATTGCCTTACGGCCAGTGGCGCGAAGCCGACCTCGACTACAACGGCGGCCATCGCGGCGCCAAGCGCCTGATCTACTCGCGCGAAGGCCGCCGCTTCGTCACCGTTGACCACTACCGCACCTTTACCGAGATACTCACCTGCCAATGAAAACCTGCCACCTGCAAAGCATCACCAGCATGAAAAACTTCTACGATCAGATCACGAAGGATTTCGCCTTCCCCGAGCACTTCGGCCGCAATCTCGACGCGCTATGGGATGTGCTGACCGACGACGTGGAAGGCCCGTTTGAACTGATCTGGGAAAAGCCGGGGGTTACGCGCGACGCGCTGGGGGAGGATTACTGGCGGTTGCTGGAGATACTGGCGGACGTGGTGGCGGAGCGGGAGGATTTTCGGTTGGAGTTGCGGGGGTGACGCGCTCGTGTCTGACCCTGTTTATTCTAAGGTTCTATAAATTACCGACTTATGAATAAAAGGTAACGAAATTAAAATGAAAATTTTAGCGATTGCTGCCATCTCCCTGACCGCTATATTAGGCGGGTGCAAGGAGGCGCCCAGACCCACTGCGCCAGTCGCTCCACTCATTAGTGAACACGATCAAAAGATGTTTTGCTTACTTGCTGATGCAGCAACAGTAAATATGGCACTTGAAATGGCTATGAGGGCAGCTTATGGCTCGGGTTGGGATGGTGGTGAAAAAGCCGAAATGGAAAAATTATCCCAAACAGACGGAACCATCCTAGAAAATGTAAAAGCCCAGGCCAACATGGCAACGTTTTATGTCAACGTGCATCATGAGCCAGGAGCCGCGAGTAGAGGTGAAGAGGTGTGTAATGAGGTTATGAACACTGCTAGAAAATACGGGTATGACAGCCCTAAAGTGGCTATTGTAGCCAAGAAATATTATTACCCTAAAAAATGGTAAATTGAAAAACGGGGGCAAGTCTCGAATTAAAAGCCTACCTAATCATTCAACCCTGACTGGCCGATAAAGCCGCACCAGCTGGTTAATACAGACGTTAACGCTGTAGAAAAACCCTCTGACGAAAAATCGGACCTGCGATGAGCAAAAACCAACCTCTCAAAACATGCTTTATTCAACGATCATGGACGGGGGAAGGGTCAAGTGACCCCCGAAAACAGGTTTGCTCGACCCCTCAAGTGGTTTTTCTACAGCCTCGTTAGGCCAATCACATATGGGAATCCTCGGTCGCCCTCAAGGCTTGTTTGAATTCCACAGCAGCGACTCATGCGTGGGGTCAATGTTGAGCAAAAGCGATGTTGTTGAAATTCTCGGCGTAACCGAGAGTGACATTCAATCAGTCCCGTTCAAGAATTGGAACGACATCGAGGTCATTGACGAACGTGAGCTTCAAAAACTTTGGTACGCAAGTGCCATACCAAATTCCCCTTCTGCCAAAATCGGGAATGCGAGCGTAAGCCTCGATGAAATGATCCTCGTGAAGTTGATCGAGCTTACGTATCCAAGCGCCACCGTAGAGCATCAGGTGCCTTGGGGCAGAAGGCGCGTCGACCTGAAGGTTTCGGTTGATGGTGTTTCAAAACTCGTCGAGTTTCATGGTCCGAGTCATTTCGCACCATCGCGCTACAACTCAAGTCCTGAGCATCCCTCAATTCGCAAGGCGGAAATCGAAAACCACTTTGGCATTGAGTGCGTTCTCTGGCCGTACTGGATTCAACGCTGCATCTCGAATGTTCGCGCCATATTTGATAACGACGTGAATGGGCTTGGCGTTCTCTGGAGTACGAATGTCCATTTTGGAACTTTTGTTTTTCCCGACTCAGCGCAGCTCATTGAGAGCATTAACGACAGATTTCGCGCTACGCGCGATGGTGGCTGCGGGTATTTCTACGGCCCAGACACAGAGAACCGGAATAACCCTGAGCACCCCGTAATCAGCCAAATTCAGCAGGGAAAGAAGAGCATCGAGCTTTTGCTTCCTCGTGGCCACAACAACATTGAGCAGTGGGTTCCTCTATGCCTCGTGGCCTAACACTGCGCTTCAAGGGGCACTGCGCGGTAAAGCCGCGCCCCTGAGCTTGGACGTTAGAACTTATCAACGACTCCCAAAGGAAAATTAAAAATGTCTGTTTTTATTGCTAAAGCTTTCCCACGTAATCAGGAAGAAATTTGTGTTGAGATTGTTTGCGATACCTTAAAGACTTCGGAAGCAAAACAAAGATTCATTATGTTTCTTGGTGAGCGTTATCCCGCATTGGAGACAGATGGTCTTGAAATGTCTTTCGATTTGAAGCCATAAAATCATGTCGCTGTTTAACGCGCAAGCCCATAATAAAGTTCTGTCTGGCCGCTTTCATTCACGCCATGCACAGCAAAAATTGTCTTGGCGAGATCTATGCCGATGGTGATAATACTCATGACTTTCCCCTCCTGGTGGTGTTGATGAAATCGAGAAATTCCATCATGGCACGCTTGATGCCGATTGCGACAACTTCGCCGCAGCCTCGAGACGGGGAAGTCCCTTTCATTCGTTAGGATTAATCATCATGAAAACCGTATTCCTCAGTATTTCTATAGTGTTATTGCTAGCTGGATGTGCCACCACGCCGACTCCACTGGCAGAAGCAAAGCAAGCACCACAGAGTCGTATACTGGCCTACCAAGAGAAAAAAGCCGAAACCACGAGTACTCTCGTAGTTACACGTGATGCCGGATTCTTGGGTGGTGGTTGCTACTACGGGCTTTCCATCAACGGAATATTGGCAGCAAGACTAGATGTTGGCGAAACATCTCGCTTCTATCTTTCCCCTGGTGAAATTTTATTGCGGGTGGGGCGTGATCCTCTAGGAAATGGGCTTTGTGCCGCTGGTCAAGACGAATGGACGCAAAGAGAAACGGTACTAAAACAGCACGAAATGAAGTTCTTTCGCTTGTCTATAGATGCAAATGGAAAAACAGACATTCAACGGGCAGACCAATAAAACGAGTAAAACGTAGGGTCAAGCCTCAATACAGAACGCAGGGTCAAGCCTTGCCTTTTGCCTCAACCATAAGCCAAAACAATTCAAAAATAACCCAGGGTCAGATACCGTCTGCATTAACACAGTACCAAAGCTAATTAGCGCGTCAATGCCACGCGTCTCGCTTGAGCATAGTTCGCCGGGGGTAGCCCGGCAGCTAGTCACCTTTTCTTGTGTGGCCAAGAAAAGGTAACCCAAAAGAAGGCCACCCCACTGCGCCGTCCCTTCGGGATACCTTCGTCCGAACCGCTCAGGCGGGGGCTGCGCGCAGAAGGGGATATGGTCGCAACGTCACCTTTTCGAGGTGCTTTCGTCCCGGCAGGGGTTTGTTGGCAACCAGCATATGTGTCATAGCGCACAGATAAACTTTGACCACCTGGGCAAACTAGCCCTGCGAATAACTCGCAACGCATGTCGTATGGACGACAAAAAGGAGAGCTGATATGAATATGACCCTGATTTGTAAAAACGCATTTTGCAAGACCTTGATGGCTGCGAGTATTGCAGGCATGGTTGGCGCCGGTACTGTAAACGCAATCGCCAGCGATAAGCCTATGCCGCAAGCGCATAGCGACGGCATGGGCGCAGCCATATCCGATACGGTCATTACCACGAAGGTGAAGGCCAAGTTGATGGGTGAGGACGGTCTGAATAAGTCGGATATTGATGTCACCACCACCAATGGGGTGGTGACCCTGAAAGGATCGGCAACGAATTCGGATGCCAAGGCTTTGGCTGAAGAAAAAGCAAAGACGGTTGAAGGCGTGAAAAGTGTCGACAACGCCCTGAGAACGCCTGATAGCAGCAATGCGGTGCGCAAGACGAAGCGCGTCGTTTCGGACAGCTGGATTACCACCAAGGTGAAATCCGAGATTCTTGCCAACAGTTTGACCAAAGGCTTCGATGTCAGCGTGAAAACGAGCCACGGGGTAGTGGTGCTCAAGGGTAAGCTGGCAAACGAGGCAGCGGTCGAGCACGTGAAGTCCATTGCAGAAAAGGTGGACGGCGTGAAGAGTGTGGATACTTCGGGTTTGAAGGTTGTGGCTCAGTAATTGCACTCAAATGATTTGCTGCGGCAAATGAAACCTCGCCGGGTGATATTTTTGCCCTGATCGCCCGGCATGACCAGGTCCATTTCGTATTGCTCAATTTTTAGAGCGGGGTCTGGGTAAGGCGCATTCCATGCTTTTTTATCCAGACCGCTGAAGCATTCTGATTTTCAAAAAAGCAGACTCGTCTCACCGCGTTGTGCAATGAGTAAAGCATGCATTATTTCGTCAATAATTATGGCAATGATGGTGACCCGTATGAAGGAAACACTTTTCCAGAAAGCTGCTGGATTGCGTTCCAGAAGGCAGCCTGTCTGTCGGCATCTGATAAGTAATCACACCCAAGGAAAGCATATTCAAGCGCGATGTGCCGAAAAAACGGCGACCCAAAGGTCGCCGTTTTAGCACGTGAATGCTGCTTTCTAATCATGATCGATTCGATGACCGCAACAGACCGCGCTCATCTGACAGGATTAGAATTTCGCTTCGCCCCACACACCGACTTCATCGGTCTTTACTGTTTGTACGTGAGCTGGGATGGGTGCAGACACCGACTGATCTTTGTCTTCGTGTTTCCACACAGCAGCCACCTTGAAACCTTTAGTCATCTGGTATTCAACGCCGAGGTTGTAATATTTATCTTTGGCGTTAGTGTCCAGCGTCTTGCTCAGATTGGCGTTGTCGTAGCGCGCAAATACGTTAACGTTTTTCGCGACGGCCAGACTGCCCCACAGTGAATAGCCATCGGCCTTGTCCTGCTGTGTGCCGACTACGTTGTTCCAGTTCTTGGCGGTGAAGTACTCACCACCCAGACGGAAATTCTCGTCAGCGTAAGCGACCATGACGTCCTGGCGCTCAGCGGTATTGGTTGCGCCTGCGGTCTGGGTTTGCTTACCAAGATGTCCACTGTAAGCACCCAGCGCGACGATCATGTTTTTCATCGGTTTGAAGCCAATCCGCCCTGCAAAGTCCATGTTCTTGCTGCGGCTTGGATTTTTATAGCCGCCGCCATTGACTGCTGACACGGCATAATTGAACATCTTGCTCTCACCGAGATCGCCAGCCATATGCACGCCCCAGTCTGCCGAATTGCCGAAATGCAGACGGTCGGTCAAGGTGTTCTCAACATAGCGGTAACCGTAGTAGTGCTCGGCAAAGGGAATCCATGGCATGTCCGACGCGCCGACACGGAGCACTGCGGCCTGGTCGAATTTGCCCTGTACATAGGCTTTCTTGACGAACAGATTGGTCTGGCCGTCATTGCTGACGTAGTTGAAATCGGTGGTGAGATTGGCCGACCAGATGTCGGTGAATTTATGGTCAACGCTCAGATAGAACCGTTTCACGTCGAAGCCGGTACCCGAATTGCTGGTCTTGCCTGCGTCGCTGTTTTTCTGGTCAGTATTGGTCAAGTCGAAGTACATCTTGCCGGACAAGGTCGTGTTGTTGATGGCTTTTTCAACAGCGGCGAGCCGCTTGTCAGTGCCTGCACTCGCTGCGCTGGGTGCTTGCTCGTTGTTGTGTTGTTCGAGTGAATTTACCTTGGATTGTAATTCTGCAAGTTGCGCTTTCAGTTGATCGATTTCGCTGTCGTTCGGAGCTGCTGCTACGGAGAAGCTGGTTACACTTAACGCTGCGGCAATGGCTATGGCGAGTGCTTTGACCCGCAGATTTCCCCCGCCATTGTTGGAAATAAGCAACTCAACCGTTCTTTTAGCTTGAGTGTCGCTTAGCGATTTGTTCACAATTCTTTGCATGTAATACTCCGTAATGATTGGTAGGACGCTTCTCAACTGCCCTTGGGTTTAATGGTCGTCAAGCGATCCGTTAATGGTCGTCAAGCGATCCGTTTGCAATTCTGACAGGTGGTTTTTACAGATATGTCAGCGTTTTATGACAATTAAATGACATCATCGCTGATGGCTTGTGAGTACAGAATATTTCCTGTCCAAGGGAGGTGAAGCGTACGTTATGTTGTTTTCAGAATTACATATCAAAGTATTATCCGGTTCAGCTGTGATGCTGGCGACTGGATATATATGATAATTCCGAATCAATTACACGCACGTTCCCGGATGCATACTGACCATGAATAGAAATGCCATACTGGCAGCCGGGGTGACTTCGCTAATGTGGGGTCTGACTGGCGTTTTAGTGAGATTGTTGCCTTCCCTGCCGGCATTGACTGTCACCGCAGGTCGGCTACTGATCGCCCTAATTCTGGTTTTGCCTGCTCTCGGCTTGCTGCGTGGCAGCCGCCAGCGTTTCAGATCCCTCCTTGGGCGTCCTATGGCCTATGTTTTTGCGTTGCTGTTGGCAGGATATTACCTGCTGGCCACGGCGGCATTTCAAATGGCCCCGGTTGCCGAGGTTGCTTTACTGCTGAGCACGTCGCCACTTTTTGTACTGCTTTTTCGCCGTATGCGGGGAGACATTCCGGCGCGTGCCGAAATCATCGGGGCCGGCCTGTCGGTGGCCGGAATCGGCCTGCTCCTGATACCGAAGATATCTTTTGCAGGCGAGGCACCCATGCAGCATCTTTTGGGAAGTGTGCTAGCAATGAGCGCAGCAGGATTGACTGCGTTGTATGCCTATTTATACCGAATCCTTGCGGTGCGCGACAGCGCGCCGGATACTGTCGGTGTATCGGTGCTGACGTTTGCGATGGGGAGTGCCATCCTGTTGTTGATGGTGGGGCTGATGCCGTCGCCAGCCGGGCTGGAGACCTTGACTGGCCGATCTGTTTTGTTATTCCTTGGTCTCGGCACGCTTTGCACGGCTGTGCCTAGCATAGGCTATGCGTTTGCATCAAAGCGTTTGCCCGCAGTGGTCACGGCGACGATTTCACTGTTTATACCGTTATTCGCAGGGATATTCGCCTTCGTGATACTGGGTGAAAGACTATCACCGCTTTTTTTCCCGAGCGGTGCATTGGTGCTCGGCGGGATTGCCATGATTCTTCGTAAATGTAATGAAGTTGATTGTACGATCGAGCTTTGAACGAAACCTCATCATAAAATGCTACCCTTCAAACCTGCTGATCCTGTGCGAAAGCTATTCGGCGTCCGGATGCGTATCTGTTCGTTCTTGATAATCTCACTCAATTTGAGCTATTCCTATGCAAACCGCCACTAGTATTACGACCGTCGCTCATGTGATTCAACTGTCAGTCGGACCGGTTTTCCTGTTGACCGGCATTGGCGCAATGCTGTCTGTGCTCACCAGCCGGTTAGCGCGCGTCGTTGATCGTTTCCGGACGTTAAACAACACGAAAGACGAAGAGCGGGTCGAGTATGAACGTGAAATGGCGCGGTTATTGAGCCGAGCGCGCTGGATACATTGGGCAATCAGTCTCTGCACCGTATCTGCATTGCTGATTTGCATCGTGATCGCTGCGCTGTTTGTTGGATCGGAGATGAATATTGATCCATCCAATGCGATCCCAATCTTGTTCATATTGGCGATGCTGGCGTTAATCTCCGGTTTACTGTGTTTCCTGCGCGAAATTTCCCTGGCGGCTGGACTCATAGAGAAATACGGAAAATAAACGCTGCAATGTAATAAGCACCTTGCTGAAGCTGCTTTAGAGATTGGGTAGCTGCTCCAGTGTTTCATGCAGTTCCAGCCAGCGTTCTTCACCCGTTTCGAGGTTTTGCATCAGGACTCCCTGACGTTTGAGAAGATCTTGCAGCAGCGCGCGTTGGCTAGCCTCATATAATTCAGTATCCGCCAGACGCTCATCCAGCAGGGTTTTCTCGCTTTGCCAGCCTGCAAGGTTTTTTTCCAGATGTTCCAGTTCTTTCATCATCGGGCGGCGCTTGGCCAATAGCGCCTGGCGCTCAGCCTGGCTGGCAGCACGCTGCTCGCGTCGCACCACTTTTTCAGGATTGACGTTAGCGGAGGATTGCTGGATACGCTGCTGGTTGAGCCAGTCGCGGTAGTCGTCCAGATCGCCGTCGAAAGCGGGTGCACTGCCGTCGGCTACCAGCAGAAAGCGGTCGCAAGTGGTGCGTAGCAGGGAGCGGTCATGTGATACCAGCACCACGCCGCCATCGAATTCCTGCAGGGCGAGATTGAGTGCGTGGCGCATTTCCATATCAAGGTGGTTGGTGGGCTCGTCCAGCAACAGCAGATTGGGTCTTTGCCAGATCAGCAGGGCCAGCGCCAGGCGCGATTTCTCGCCACCGGAGAAGGGTGCGCAAGGCGCTTGCGCCATGTCGCCGCGAAAATCGAAGCCGCCGAGAAAATCGCGTAGTTCCTGCTCGCGGGTTTGCGGCGCCAGGCGCAGCATATGTTGAATCGGCGATTCGTCCGGGCGTAACTGCTCCAGCTGGTGCTGGGCGAAGTAGCCGATTGCCAGCCCCTTGCCCTCGCTGCGCGTGCCGGTCAGCGGCTTGATCTCTCCCGCCAGCAGCTTGATGAGTGTGGATTTACCTGCGCCATTTCGTCCTAAAAGGCCGATGCGCTCGCCCGGGCGCAGGGTGAGTTCGATGTGGGACAAGATCGGCTGCGTGCCATAACCCACGCTTGCTTCGCGCAAATCCAGCAGCGGATCGGGCGCGCTGGCCGGGTCGCGGAAGCGGAAGGTGAAGGGCGAATCCACGTGCGCGGCGCTCACGTCTTCCATGCGCGCCAGCGCCTTGATGCGGCTTTGCGCCTGGCGTGCCTTGGTGGCCTTGGCGCGGAAACGCTCGACGAAACTCTCCAGATGCGCGCGCTCGCGTTGCTGTTTTTCAAACATGGATTGCTGCACCGCCAGCTGAGCGGCGCGCTGGCGTTCGAAATCCGAATATCCGCCAGTGTAGAGCTTGAGGGTGCGGCTTTCGATATGGACAATATGCGTGGTGACCGCATCAAGAAAATCACGGTCATGCGAAATCAGCAGCAACGTGCCCGGATAACTTTTGAGCCAACCCTCCAGCCAGATCACTGCATCCAGATCCAGGTGGTTGGTGGGTTCGTCAAGCAACAACAAATCGGAGCGGCACATCAGCGCTTGTGCCAGATTCAGGCGCACGCGCCAGCCGCCCGAAAACGCCGCTACCGGTTTGGCGAAATCGGCATCGGTAAAGCCGAGACCATGCAGCAACTCGGCGGCACGGGCGCGCGCGCCATATCCGTCGATTTCGCTCAACCGGCCATGCAATTCGCCGACCCGATGGCCGTCATTTACAGCGCTGGCAGCCGCCAGATCGCGCTCCACCTGGCGCAATACGGTGTCGCCGTCCAGTGCAAATTCCAGGGCTGGCTGATCCAGTGCCGGTGTTTCCTGTGCCACATGGGCGATTACCCAGCCCGGCGGCATGAACAGGTCACCCGCTTCCGGATGCAGTTCACCCAGCAACAGCGCAAACAGGCTGGACTTGCCCGAGCCATTGGCCCCGGTCAGGCCGATTTTCTGGCCGGGGTGGATTTGCACGCTGGCGTCCTCAATGAGAACTTTGGCAGCGCGGGCGAGGGTGAGTTGTCGCAGGTTGATCACGGGCTTTTCCGGCAATAAGGCAAAAGCAGCATTGTACTGGGTGGCGGGGAGGGCGTCATTTTGGATCCGGTCCGGACGGGGGAATCGAACTGGTGCACAATTGTACGATGACTGATTTTTTGAAAACAATGCGCGATCCGCATGTGCGCGACCTGATTTGGGTGATGGCCGCACCGGGCCTGATGCGTGAATCCAGCGCACTGAATTTTGCTGTACCCGATTCGTTTGGTCAGGAGGCTGTGCTGCGCTCCATGCCCGCTTTACAAGCACTCGATCGTGATCCCGGGCCACTGCATGAATGGATCGCCGTGCGCAAGTCACAACGTCTGGGCCGATATTTTGAATCCCTGCTGGAATACTGGATCACCCATCTTCTGGGTGGTGAAATTATTGCCGCCAATTTGGCTGTAAAACTAGGCGATATTGTCACAGGCGAATACGATTTCCTGTGGCGTGATGCTGGCGGCGTACTCAATCACTGGGAAGCATCGGTGAAGCTGTATCTGCAAGTGGATGCGGCAGCGGGGCTGGCAGGCTATATCGGCACGCTTACCCGCGACCGGCTCGATCTGAAATTTGCGCACTTGCGCGACAAGCAACTCAAGCTATCCAGCACGGTAGCAGGCCAAGCAGTGTTGCCTCGGGCCGGAGAGATTGTCCACGCGCGCGCACTGCTCAAGGGTTGGCTGTTCTACCCATACGGGCAGGCGGCTATTTCTCCACCGGAAGTATCACCTCAGCATTTATCCGGCTGGTGGCTGCGCTGGAGGGCATCGGGGTTTAATCCGCAACCCGGATTGCGCTGGAAGATATTGCTGCGGCTGGAATGGTTCACCCCGGCCATGGGATCAAGCACAGAGGGTTTGCAAACAGAGGCGGATTTCAGCGCCGCCCTGGAAGCGCATTTCGCTATTGACGGGGCGCCGCTGCTGGTGGCCGGTCTCATCGCAACCAGCAATGACTGGCAGGAAGTGACGAGAGGTTTCGTGGTGCCGGAGGACTGGAATTTACGCAATCAAGAATAAGGAGGAGGTACGTGGTTTCCAGCCCTGGTTTAGCAACCAATCAGCCCCCTATACCACCGCCCGGGAAGTATCCGATTTTTTCGCGGTCTTCCTCGGTGCATGCTTCATTCAGGCACAAAATGGTGGTTCCGTCATCTTCTGCGATGCTGGCCAGGTTCAGATCGGGTTCTACAAAGTCGGACGCTTCCATGAAGATGAAATGAAACGCGTCAGCCACATTCAGTTCCAATGTGCCTTCGTGACGATCTGCGTATTTGTGCCAACGCTCGTCGGAGCCCCCGGGGATTTCGGGCCCATATTCGTTGGTTTGATCATTCTTCCAGGCGATGATCACGGGATCATTCAGCATGTCATAGGCCTGATTAACTGCCTGCCGTCGCGCTTCTGTAAAATCGATTGCCGATTTCTTGCCCGGTATTGCGATCGTTTCCATATTCCGCTCCTTTGAAAGTTTGATTTTCGTCACTGTATCGATGCTCCGGTACGTGCATAAAAATGCAGGTGTTCTCGAAAATATCCCTGCCTGACAGAGATAAAATTAATAGAGAATTGGCGATTGCAAAATCGCGTGGATACCGAGAGTGGAACCAATTTAGCGATGGAGTCAAAGCTTGTCTGTGTGGCGGCGCACACAATCCGCGGGAGATGAGAATAAAGTATCGAGCTTGTGTACGAAACCGAACAGAAACTGCCGAATATCTGGGTTAATTTGATTGCATGAGGTGATTCAAACATTCATATCCATTACAGGAGTATAGCCATGTTGAAACTGGCGATCATATTTTTCATCATCTCGCTGATTGCCGGCTTTTTCGGCTTTACCAATATTGCGGCGGGCGCAAAGGACATAGCTAAAATCCTGTTCTATGTTGCGCTGGTAATTTTCCTGGTGGTTTTGGTTTTTGGCGCCCTGCTTGGTGTGATGGTGTTCTAGCGTCCTTGCGGCTGCCCCGCCAATTGATTGACGGATCACCCACGACCCAAACATTGATAGTCAGCCAGCACTGTCCTGGCAAAGGTGTAAGACATTGGCAACGCGTTGTTGAAACAGAATGTCCAGGCTGTGTTTGCTAGGGTGCAGGATTGGGATAGCGGGTATGGATCGCCTGGATTTTATCCAGCAACTCCGCGTCCACTTCAACTTCGACGCTGTCCAGGTTTTGCTGAAGCTGCTCCATCGTCGTGGCACCGATAATGGTGCTGGTCACAAACCAGCGGCTGCGCACAAAAGCCAGTGCCAGCGTGGTCGGATGCAGATGCACTTGCTTGGCCAGTTCGACATAAGCTGCTACTGCTTCCGTTACCATGGGTTTGTTGTAGCGTTGACCGAAGCCGGGAAAGCGGGTCATGCGACCGGCATCAGTGCCACCCGCATATTTCCCCGTCAGCGTCCCGAAGCCAAGCGGGCTATATGCCAGCAGACCTATTTGTTCACGGTGACAGGTTTCTGCAAGACCAAACTCGAATGTGCGGTTAAGCAGGTTATAGGCGTTCTGGATTGACGCCACGCGCGGCAGCCCGGCAGTTTCCGCCGCACGGGTGAATTGGCATACGCCCCACGGCGTTTCATTGCTGAGGCCGACATGGCGTATCTTGCCGGCCTGGATCAAATCTGCGAACGCGCCGAGTTGCTCGATGATCGGGGTGGTTTCACGTTCGTTGGAAGGGTCATATTCACTCTGGCCGAACGTAGGCACATTGCGGTCGGGCCAATGGATTTGGTACAAATCAATGTAGTCGGTTTTCAGTCGCGTCAGGCTGGTATCAATGGCGGCCTTGATCTGTTTCGGCGTGATTCGCGGTCCGCCGCGCACCCATTCGAAGCCGCGGCCCGGGCCGGTGATCTTGGTGGCAATAATGAGTTTGTCGCGAGACTGTTTGCCGAGCCAGCGCCCGACATAGTCTTCGGTGTGCCCCTGGGTTTCGGCTCGCGGCGGTACCGGGTACATTTCTGCCACGTCAATAAAATTCACACCCTGCGCAATCGCATAATCCAGCTGCCGCGCAGCATCCTCCGGACTATTCTGTTCGCCGAATGTCATGGTGCCGATGGTAATCTCGGACACGTTCAGATCACTACCGCCAAGTTGTTTATATTTCATGTTTGGTTGTCCTGATTTGCCTTGCATAAAAGATCTACCCGTATCGGTTGCCCAAAATCGAAGCCATGAGGTGTCATCTGGCGCATGAATGCATCATGTACTTCTGCATGTAAAGCGGGTGAGAGGCGATGCTGGGTATGCGTCACCTTGAGAATTTGTTCCTCGAATTGTGCAAAATCATCGAAGTGCCCGGGTGTGCTGAAAAATGTCTGGCTGACGAGCTCCAGCGTGCCATTGTCGACAGCACGCTGAATGGCTGAAAAGGCCGCTTCCCGTACTGATTTTTCATCATGAAACAAACGCAGGATATCGTTAAATTCGCCTGCATAGACCGGCTCCGACAGGTAAGCCAGGCCACCCGGTTTCAACACACGACGAATTTCCACCAGCGCCTGATCCATCTTGTTCAAAGGTACATGGTGCAGCGATTTGAACATGAGGACGATATCAATACTCGAATCCGCTGCCGGGATCATCTGCGCGCCGCCCAGGCAAAAGCGGACATTGGGCAGGTCCTTGATCAGCAGATTCTTGGCATGCTGGATTTCATCCACCTCCAGTGCCGTAATCGACACGGCCTGACTTTTTTGGGCGATCGCCCGTGTTTTCTCTGCCTTGCCGCAACCGAGTTCCAGTATGTGTGCACCCTTGAGCGGCAGCAGGTTTTTGATGATCTCGTATTCATCGCAGACCACGTCAGCCGCGGAGTCCGAAATTTTCATTGCGGAAGATATCTGTTGCGCTAATGCAGCATTCATTGGAATTTCCTCTGATTGTTGGGATGATGGTAAAAACAGCTTCCATATTGACGCTATTTCCAGCTCGGACGCTTACCCGTCTATGGTGTCTCCGACACGCCTGAGCGCAGAATGTTCAGCCACAGACGGATTGTTTGTCAGAATATGGTTTATCAGCGTTACGCAACTTTCCGATGCTTGTATAAGTAAGTCATCCATGTAATCCGCCCGAGGAATAAAAATGCCAGCATACCGGCTGCTAAAGCGATGGGAGACCATGACAGCATGGGAGAGAATAGTCCCGCGACAAAGGCATTCAACATGGTCTGAACAAATCCCTGCAAAGAGGCTACCAGACCACGATTGAGTGGAAATAAATCGAGCGCCAACAAGGTGATGCTGGGCATCGCCAGTGACATGCCCGTGCTGTATAGCATAATCGGCAATACAGCCCAGGGTAACGAAGGGGCTGATGTCAGGTTATACGCGAGATTGATGCCAGCGGCGGTGAACAGCAATATATAGGCGTATTTTACTGTGGCATGGGGTGAGATTCGGCCAGCCAGCCTGCCCGACAGAAATGCGCCCATGATGACGCCCGAAATGGCCGGAATAAACAGCCAGGCAAACTGGTTTTCATCCAGTTTCAGGTGCTGCAACACAAATACCGGCGCTGACGCGATGTACAGGAAGAAACCGGCAAAGTGCAGTGCCACGGTACTCGATAGCAGTAAAAATAACGGATTGGTAAACACCATCCGGTAATTTCGCATCAGTGGCCGGGGTGAAAACGACTGACGCCCAACTGCAGGGAGTGTCTCGGGCAGATAACGCCAGCTCAATGCGAATAGCAGCATCCCCAGCATGGCCATGAAAACAAATACTGAGTGCCAACCGAAGCCGGTTTGCAGCCAGCCGCCGATCACTGGCGCCACGGCAGGAGAAATGCCGAAAATCATGGTGACATGCGACATGAGCCGTTGCGCTTCGTGGCCTGCATAGAGATCGCGAATAATCGCCCGCCCCACCACCATGCCCGCGCCGGCGGATAGGCCCTGCATCCCCCGAAAAATCAGCAGGTGGTTGATATCATAAGAAAACGTGCAGCCAATAGAGGCCAGCACAAACGCGACCAGCGAAACCAGAATTACCGGCCGACGTCCGAATGCATCCGAGAGCGCGCCATGCAGCAGCATCATCAATGCAAACGCCAGCAAATACACACTCAAGGTCTGCTGGAGCTGGATCGGCGTGGCATGCAGGCTGGCACCCATGTCCGGAAATGACGGCATGTACGTGTCAATCGAAAACGGCCCCAGTGTCGCCAGACCGGCGAGCAGCACCGTCAGTGCGAAACGATGATGTTTGACAGGTGCTGTCACGTGAGCTGGATCAATGTGCCCGTTCCTGCACCAGAACCCATGGTGCGACCACGACAGCCCACAATACAGGATTGCGTTGCTGCCAATCGGCAGCAGTCCGGTCGTCCAGTTTGGCAATTTTCCCCGCAGCCATCCATTCCTGTACCGCGTCCGTATCATCGCAGGCGATACGGGCAGCGACATCCACCAGATCAAGATGACTGCTGACCTGGACGAGAGCACCTTTGGCGAAAAAACGTTGTAATTCAGTCCATTCTGTTTGCGCGGTTTCAGCATTGAGCTGGGTGCGCATTTGTTCGAGTTGGTGGGGCATGTCAATCATCGCTGTAATTTAGGGGCTGGTGCGTCTATCCGGCACGTAAGTCCGATCATGGCCACTATGTTAAAGCGCTTTCCGATGCGGGCGCCAGCACGGATTTTGTATTGCCGGTTTTGGCTATCGACATTGGCAGCACAGGGGTCTGATTCTTGCTCTTTACGGTTCAGGGGGAGGTATGAATTTCGGGTAACGCGAGCCTAATGAGTCAAGCTTGGGAAATATCCAGAGTTTGCAGCAATGTGCACATAAATACTCGACAGAAATGACGAAATTTCATTATGGCTATAAATCGCAATCAAGGCTAACCCAGACAATTTAGAGATACAAAAATGCGTACATTTCGTCCTTCACTCAAAGCCATGTTGATTCTGGCGTTTATCGTTATTTCGATTATGCCTGTAGCCGTTATGACAGTTTGGCTGAATTCCGGAATTCACAATGGCGTGATGAAAGAGGCGCATGACAAAAATCAACTATTGTCGGAAAACCTGGCAAATCCTGTTTATTTATATCTTAAGGCAGCGCAGAGGAATCTTGATCTGGTGGCGAATGTTCTGGAAAAAACCAGAGATCAAGTTGCAATCAATGAAACGATTGCTTCGCAGACCTACTTCGACAGTCTGGTGCTGGTTGCGCCGGATGGAACAGCTCAGGGTTTCGATGGCTATAAAGCCACGCCTGAATACGTACATTTCCTGCAAAACAACCCTGCTGTTCAAGCCGTATTGTCCAGGCATGTCGCCGGAAATTCAGGTATGGTTTTCGATCGGTTGACCAACAGGCCTGCCCTGTTTTTTGTGCATCCTGCCGGAAACAATATGCTGGTCGGGTCGTTAAGACTCGCGCCGGTCGAGAGTCTGGCATCGGCGATCCATTTTGGCAAGTTAGGGCACTGTGCGATTACCGATCAGTTTGGCAATATTGTGCATCATCCGAATTCGAAGTGGATGAGCAGTGTCAAAAACATATCGAGTTGGCCTATTGTGCAGGCAGGGCTCCAGGGTAAACAAGGCGTCATGATTTTTTATTCGCCGTTTATCAAGGCAGAGATGATTGCCGGATACGCTGCTGTGCCCGAATTCAACTGGGTTATTTTGACACCTCAACCGCTGTCTGAATTAACTGCGGAAGCGAAGACCCTGATTCACGGCAGCTTGATATTTGGTGCAGCGGGTTTGGCCATCTCCATACTCTTGGCGATATATCTGGCGAACTGGATTGTCAAGCCGATCAATGTATTGGCAGAAGGTATCGAGCGGATACGCAAAAATGATTATTCAGGCAAGTTCAGCCCGTTAGGGAGAACGGCGCCGCAGGAAATCGAAACACTGCGTAACCATAGTATCCATATGATGGACAGCATCAGAGAGGCGGTGGCCGGGCGTGATGAACTGAATCAGCAACTGGAAACCAGGGTGAGACAGGCAACGCAGGAACTGACAGAAGCCAATCAAAAATTGAGCATACATGCTCATATTGATGAACTGACACATCTGAAAAACAGGCGTGCCCTGTGGGAGCGTCTGTCAGATATCAACCAGTCGGATCCCGAATCGTATTTGCCGATGCAGGCCATGTTGTTTGATGTCGATCAATTCAAGCAGATCAATGACAGTTACGGTCACGATGTGGGTGATTACGTATTGACGAGAGTCGCGCGTGAAATCGAAAAGCACACCCGGGATAAAGATCTGGTGGTGCGCTATGGTGGCGACGAATTCCTTGTTGTCATGCCGGACTGTACCCCTGAAAATGCACAGTGCCGGGCGGAGGCAATCAGAAAATCAATTATGGTGTCGCCTCTTCATATAGGCGATCATGATATCCAGGTTACGTTGAGCATAGGCATTGCAGATCAGGTATCTACAGATACCGATACCGATTTCTCTGAGATGCTTCAGGCAGCCGATAAAGCAATGTACCAATCCAAAGAAAGTGGCCGGAACCGGGTGACCTATAAAAAACATGACCCGAAGGTGCAGGATTCTTCACGGTCAGAAGTGTAACAATCCGAGAGAATCATGATAAAGAATCTGCCTGGCCTGAGAACAAAACTGATACTGGTGGTCGTCATCGGGCTGCTGCTCGGGGTCAGTATTCTCGGCTTTTTCAAGTTACAGCAGGATCGTGAGAACCTTTACCGTGCGGCAGATAGCTCGGGCAAGGAACGCATTGCATTGATAGCAAAAGCACTTTCCAATTTGCTGGCCGGCTACGACTACACCAATATGGAATCGTTTGCAGGCAATATCGTCGCAGCGCCGGATGTGCAGATACTCAGGATCATTAACCGCAAAGGCGTGGTAGTGGTTGAGCGAACGAATAAAAATCTGGGCCAGGACGGTCAGAGCATGTCTTTTAAAGCGCCCATCGTTTTCGGTGTGGAACCCATTGGCAGTGTAGAAATGCTTGTTTCCACCAATGGTCTCGAGACGGCCATTCGTGAATCTTTTCAGGGGATTGCGTGGTGGATAGGATCGGTAATCCTGTTTTTGAGCGTGCTTATTTATGCAGCGGTTTCGCTTGTTATTCTTACACCCATCGCCAGAATCCGGAATATGATGCAGGAAATCGTGGCAAACCCGGATAGCGAGCTACAAATCATGGGGATTACAGGAAATGATGAATTGGCCGACCTGACCAATATTTTTAACCGAATGCAAACATCACTGTACGTACACCAGCAGAAATTGAAGGCACGCGTGCAGATTTCTGACGAAAATCTGACCAAGGCAAATCAGGAACTCACACTTCGTTCCAGGGAATTGGAACAAATGGTCGCGCTGTCACAACAGCTTGCAACCACCGACAGCTTGACCGGATTGAAGAATAGACGTTTCCTCGATGAAAATCTGGGATCGATTTTTGCGCAGGCCAAACGCTATGCGGATCCGCTTTGTCTGGTATTGGTTGACGTGGATCATTTTAAAAACATCAATGATGAATATGGACATTCATCCGGAGATGTGGTCCTAAAGTTATTGGGGAATCTGATTCGATGGAGCACGCGAGATAGCGATATCAGCGCACGCATGGGTGGTGACGAATTTGCTTTTGTATTGCCTCGAACTTCGGTTACACAGGGCAGAGTGTTCGCGGAGAGCTTGCTGGAGAAAACCCGCAACCATGTATTTGCGATTCCAGGCGAAAAAATTATCAAGGTAACTCTGAGTATTGGTATCGCAGAGTTGTCAGACGATGTGCTGACCGTAGAAATGCTGTATGGTGCCGCAGATAAGGCTTTGTATGAAAGCAAGTATCGGGGCCGGAATCAAGTAACGGGCATCCATAAAAACGAGTTTCTCTGATATTGGAAATGGGGGGGGCCATAATGTGCCAAACCAGGTTGTTTCTAATACTGCCGTTTTTTCTGTGGTTATCGCTCGCGCATGCCCAGGACATTACCATTGGCGCGGTTGCGATGGATGCCCCTGTGGAAATGATCAAGCGGATGACACCATTGGCCGAGTATCTGGCGCAGAAGACTGGCTATGCAGTGCAGTTCCGGCCTGCGCCGACACTTAATTCTGCGGTTGAGGATTTGGGTAAAGACGCCGTGCAAATAGCCTATATGACGCCTGCGGCCTATATTGCGGCGCATGAAAAATATCAGGCCGTACCTTTGGTCTCTCCACTCACACACGGTAAATCCACCTTCAATCTGGTGGTAGTCGTACAGAAAAACAGCCCGGTTAAAAAATTAGAGGAGTTGAAAGGCAAGCGTTTTGCGTTTGGTGATCCGAAGGCTTTGCTGCAACCTGCCGTGTTGCTCGAAGCCGGCATGAAAGTACAGGATTTTTCAGATGTGGCTTATCTGAAACATTATGACAACATTGCCAAGGCAGTTCTGCTCGGTGATTTTGATGGCGGCATCATGAAAGATACTGTGTATGAGAAATTCGCTTCACAGGGCCTGCGTGTGGTGTATACCTCGCCACCGCTCGCGTCCTATGTTTTTGTGGCGGGCAGCAAGCTGAATGCAGTGACGCAGGAGAAATTGAAAGAAGCATTCATGGCGCTCAACCGGCCTTCTCCCGAAACACTCTCCATACTGAAATCCCTGGATCAAGGCTACAGTGGCTTTCAACTGTCATCCGATCAGGACTATGATCAAGAACGGAAATTGATCAACAGCGTCAAAAAATAGCGCCTGACAACCCACCACGGGTAATTGTCAGGCGGTACGAACAAAAAAGAGCCGGAATTTATCCGGCTCTTTTTTATTGATGCACCAGATATGAATCAGTCATGCGATTCTTCACTTGCGATGAATATCCTTGACGCCATTGCCCATCTGTAATCGTTGGTGCATGGCGCCCATGATCTCCTTGCCGGGTCAGGTTGCAAGGCTGAAATCCACCAGTATCGTGTCGTTGACCCATCGGTGCAGAGCCGCCACCAGATTAAATTCCGGATCAATGCGCAGCGCAACATCACAGGCCGCCGCAAACGCGAGTCCGGTAGACAACGCCTGCAGTGCACACCATTCGCTACGCGCCATCGTGCTTACTGTAACGCGATACATTGGCCGCGTTACCAGGGCGGTGGCGCCTCCGCTGGACAAATCTACGCTCTGCTCGCCGGTGTAATGATCCTGATTGATTTGCCATATCCGGTCGACAGGAAAGGCTGATTCGAACAGGGCGCAGGCCGGGTTGAGCTTGAATTGCAGATCAACATAGCGTACCGGTGGCACCTGCATCAATCTGTCCAGGGCGAGCGGCGTGTGATCAGCAGCAAAGTAAGCCTTGTGGCACAGCCATTCCAGCCGGGCGACATCGGGAAGATAAGGGAGCTGTTCTACCGGAGGAAAGGTTGCCAGAAACGCGCCAAATGCTTCGCCGAAAAGATGCAGATCGCCGCTGGCAGAAGGATATTGCGAGATATATTCCTGTGCAGCATGGCGGAAAAATTCCACACCAACCAGTTTGACGATGACGGGATAGGTCGATTCAAGCGTGCTGCGCAAATTGCTGAATGTGTTGTTACGATAAATATCGGCGCGCCAGGCTCGTTCGGATTCTGTGCCGATCAGGTGTTGCGCCAGGTCGTTTTTTTCTTCGTTGAAGACGGAGGTCAGGAAATCCTGTTGCAAGTCACGCAAACCGTGCATGGCCATTACTCCTTTGCAGCAGGCTATCGGCTTTTCCGGCTTCTTCCAGCAGAACGGACAGCGCCGGAATATCGGTGTCCCACTCGATCAGTGTCGGCACATTGCCGACAAGTACCAGTGCATGGGCATACAGCGCCCACACATCATCGCAGACTGCTTTTCCGTGCGTGTCGATCAGGCATTCGCCGTTGCTATCGAATCCCGCAAGATGGATTTCCTGAACGGCCTCGGCTGGTATGGCACTCAGATATTCCTGTGGGTCGAATCGATGATTCACAGCGCTGACATAAATGTTGTTGACGTCGAGCAGAATGCCGCAACCAGAGCGTGCTGAAATCTCTGCCAGAAACGCCCATTCTGGAATCGTGGATTGTTTGAACTGAAGATAGCTTGATACGTTTTCAACCAATATCTGCCGACCCAGAAAATCCTGTACCTGCATGATGCGGCTGGCGACAAGCGCGAGCGCCTCCTCTGTATAAGGTAACGGAAGGAGATCATTGAAATAGCGCCCTGATACAGAGCCCCAGGATAAATGCTCTGATACCAGACCGGGTTCGAAGCGATCAACCAATGATTTTAATTTGCGCAAATGTTCCGTATTCAATGGGTCGGTCGAGCCCAGGGACAGGCCAACACCATGCAAGCTCAACGGGTAGCGGGAACGAATCTGCTCGAGGTAGTAAAGCGGCAGGCCGCCCTCGGCGAAATAGTTCTCGCTATGCGCCTCGAACCAGCCGATTGCAGGGGGCGCAGACAGAATATCCAGGTAGTGCGGGGCACGCAACCCAATCCCGGCACTGGGGGGGATTGACGTTGTCGTGTGTTTGAGTATTTTTTTCGCAATCATCGTGGCTTATGTTCGGCTTGTCGTATCACCAACCATTTCATTTGAGTGTTGCCAGTAGTCGAGTAAAAGCTGAATGGAAATCGATGTATATCAGGGAATGATTTCATGTGATTCAGTAAAGCATTATTGACTTTCGTATCCTTTTAGTCGATCAAGACGGAGATTCATTACAAACAGTAGATGCTTAATCATCACCGTGCATCGAATTTCTGATTTTCCCCATGATTCACCTTCACCCATGCAAACAAAATTTGCTTGACCATGTACCTTGGTACGGTTGTTAGGATGGTTTCATCCTTCAATGAGTTGTGAGGAAAGAATGATGACGCATGATTTACATATTACAGGCATGACTTGCGAACACTGTGCCAGATCCATTGAAAAAGCCTTGTCGGCGGTGACGGGTGTCACCCGGGCCGAAGTGTCTTACGCCAATGGTAGCGCACGGATCGAAACCACAGCCGATGTAAATGTTTCGAAGCTTATCCGTACCATCATGGATGCAGGCTACAGTGCGGAACCGGCTGACGATGCTACTGCAACTCCTGCAGGCTATATGTCCGGCCTCAGCGTGGCGGTTATCGGCAGCGGCTCGAGCGCCTTCGCCGCCGCCATCCGGGCTGTTGAAGAAGGGGCCGTGGTGACGGTTATCGAAGCGGGTGAAATTGGCGGCACCTGCGTCAATATCGGCTGCGTGCCTTCAAAAATCATGATCCGGGCTGCGCACATTGCTCACCTGCAAGCGGACAATCCGTTTGTCGGGTTGGAAAAACAAGTGGCGGTCGTGGACCGCAAGGCGCTGGTAGCACAACAACAAGCACGGGTGGATGAACTGCGTCATGCCAAGTACGAAAGCATTCTTGACACCAATCCCGGCATCACGCTGGAACAAGGCTTCGCGAGCTTCAAGGATACCCATATCCTGATGGTGAAAAAGCCGGACGGCAGCGAGAAGGAATTGAGCATGGATCGCATCCTGATTGCCACGGGTCGCTCGCCCGCTATTCCGGATACGCCGGGACTGGGTGATACGCCTTACTGGACCTCGACGGCGGCGCTGGTCGCAGAGGAATTGCCGCAACACCTGATCGTTCATGGCGGGTCGGTGGTTGCGCTGGAACTGGCGCAAGCCTTTCTGCGTCTGGGCTCCAGGGTTACCCTGATTGCACGCAGCCAGTTATTGTCCAGAGAAGACCCTGCGTTCGGCGCTGAGTTGAAGAGCATACTGGAAAGCGAGGGCATGCGCATCTTGACCCAGACCGAGGTAAAAAATGTGCGATATGACGGCAGACTTTTCCAGGTGAATATTGGCTCCGAAACGCTTAACGGCGACCGTCTGCTGGTCGCTACCGGCCGCAAACCCAATACCAATGGTCTGAACCTGGAACGCGCCGGGGTGAAAACCGACGCCAGCGGCGCGGTCATTATCGATGATCATATGCGCACCTCGGTGCCACATATCTATGCCGCAGGTGATTGCACCAATCAGCCGCAGTTTGTGTATGTAGCGGCGGCTGCCGGTACGCGTGCGGCGATCAACATGACCGGCGGTGACGCCGCGCTGGATTTGTCCGCGATGCCTGCTGTCGTGTTTACCGACCCGCAAGTGGCCACTGTTGGCTTGAGCGAAGCGCAGGCCACCGCGATGGGTATCGAAACCCATAGTCGCACGTTGAGCCTGGATAACGTGCCGCGTGCCTTGGCCAACTTCGATACACGCGGCTTCATCAAGCTGGTGGCGGAACAAGACTCGGGACGCTTGTTGGGCGCGCAGGTGCTGGCGGCGGAAGGGGGAGAAATTATCCAGACGGCGGTGTTGGCCATCCACAACCGGATGACAGTAGAGGATATGGCGGGGCAACTCTTCCCTTATCTCACCATGGTTGAGGGATTGAAGCTCTGTGCCCAGACTTTCCACAAAGATGTGAAACAGTTATCGTGCTGCGCAGGTTGAAAGGCAAGGAGAGCTTAGATGACCGCCAGTACCAACCATATCATCCACAGTGTGGCTCGCCTGCGCCGCGAGTTTCCGCTGCAAGCCAGAATTGAGGCAACGGATCCGGCCACACGCGCCGCCTATGCGATGGTGCTGCAGGCATGGCTGCACAACGGCGCCGCTCCCAAGCCGCATGTCATTCCACTACATAGTTTGAACAAACTGGTGGAACTGGATGCGCTGGTGGAGAGTGAATCCGGCTTGGGGTGCTACCCTTTCAGTGCGGTCAAAACCGGAATCACCGTAGCCTATGGCGAGCATCAAGCCTCTGCCATGTGTGCGATCGATGCGCTGGCTATCCCGTTTCTGGCAAACACTGCCGCTACCATCATCGCAACCTGCAGCGTTTGTGATCTTCCGGTAAGGGTGCAGACGGATGCCGTCGGGCAGATTACCCAGGCCGTACCCGCAGGCGTGCATGTTGCCTACCGTAAACTGGCTCAGGAACACGTCGTGTGCTGCAACGACCTGTGTCCCGGCATCGTGTTTGTATGCCCAGCGTGCATAGCAGGCGGCGCAGAAGACGGTATGAGTGTTGCCGATGCGGCAGAAGTCGGGCGGCAGTTTTTTGGTTTTCAGCGCGAGGGAGTTTGACGTATATTTTTGCGGATTAACATCAGGTATCTTATTTGAAACCCCGCTACGTACGTAGCGGGGTATACAAGTGCCGGTTAGAGCTGCTGCTCGTGCGGTGCAGTCGGATGGATATAGGCCCAGCCTTGCGCTTCACGGATGGTGATCTCGCCCATGCCGGAGGGAACGATACTGATGAATGGGTAAAGGTCCTTGCGGTCGATATGCAACTCTTTAAGCGTGTTGGCGCATTGTGCCAGAATTACTCCCTGGGCCTGCAAGTGCTTGAGTTTTTCCTCGAAGCCATTGTTTTTGACGTATACGTCAAAGCCTTTGCTGTTGGCAATCAGTTCCACATGCAGTTTGCCGGCAAGACGCGGGTCATGCAGGATATTTTCGATATTATTGAGTGTTTTCTTGATCGCCGGGGTGCCACCGGTATCCAGATGAAAAATGACATTGTACTGACCCTTTTCCGGGGTTGCGCCGTGAAAATCTCCACTGGTTCCAGCGGCGGCACTCAACGGCAGGCAAGCGGCAAATAATGCTGCGGTCGCGGTTAAACCGATTTTTTGAGTGGTAGTTTTAAGTTTTTTCATGTCTGCCTCCAATATTTTTTAGGTTTTAAATAGGAGAGGTGGTGTATTGCTGTCACCAGTCCCCCTGAGCAAGCGGAAGAATTACCCGCACGGCTGACATGGATGGGCCGGGCGCGCTGGATTATTTTCCGAAGCGAGGGATAGTGTACAACTGAAACGGCAGGATGTCAGGCGATGTCCGGCAGAAACCACGCTGGCATATCAATGCGGGCGTGGTTCAGGCAGTCGGTTTTACGCTGAAATGATCAGCGCACAGGAGATGCCCGCTTCAGAATTTGGAGCGGACGACGTTCCATAAATGACCAAACCAGCCGGCCTTTTCTACAGAGGCCATTGCGACCAGAGGTACGCGCGCCACTTCCTTGCCACCTTCACTTAATATCAAGGTACCGACTTGCTGTCCGCGTTTCAATGGCAAAGGCATTTGCGCAGACAGATTCACGCTGGGCTTGAGTTGCGCATAGCGTCCGATAGGGACAGTAACCCAGACGTCGCTGGTGGTGCCGATGCTGACTTCAGCAGGATTCGCCTGATTATTGCGAACTGTGCTGATGATTTGACCCGCATGGTAGGCGCGTCGCGTTTCGAAAAAATGATACCCGTAATTCAGCAACGCCTCAGCGGCATGGGCGCTGCCCATACGCGAAGTGGAGCCAAGGACGACTGCAATCAGATGGCGCCCCTTGCGGACTGCCGTTGCATCCAGACAATAGCCGGCTTCTTCGGTATGGCCGGTTTTCATTCCGGTCACAGTGGGGTCGCTGAAAACCAGCGGATTCCAGTTGTTCTGGGTGACCTTGTTATAAGTAAAACTTTTTTCAGCGAAATAGTGCAGGAACTGGGGAAACTGGCGAATGATGGCTTCGGTCAATATGCCGATGTCGCGGGCGCTTACCTTATGCGTGGGAGTGGGTAGCCCGTCCACATTATCGAAATGCGTATTGGTCATACCCAATTGGCGGGCAGTGGCGTTCATCATTTGTACAAAACTGTCGGTGTTGCCGGCGATGGTTTCAGCCAGCGCGACCGCGGCATCGTTACCGGAAACCACGACCATACCCTGAATGACTTGCTCAACCGTTGCCGGCAGATTGGGTTGCAGGAACATGGTCGAGCCGCCTGCCTTCCATGAGGCCACACTGACCGGCACCTGCTGGTCGAGTTTAAGGCTGCCACGCGCCACCGCCTGAAAGGTCAGATAAGTGGTCATCAACTTGGTCAGACTGGCTGGCGGCACTTTCTGATCGGCCTCGCGTTCAGCCAGAACCTGGCCGGAAACCGGATCAATCAGCACGTAATTACGCGCATCCACATTGGGTGCCCCAGGGATGGCTGGTAGCGGTGCAGCGACAGCGCTCACCTGAAATGCAGCGGCTAGCAATAATGCGCTGAGGGTGCGCGACGAAAAGGATAACGGCATGGACAACTCCTTAA
>NZ_JBTSEG010000026.1:0-37642 GCF_054605375.1 Sulfuriferula sp.
CAGGATGCGCGCCAGCGCCGTACCGAAGTCGCCCAGGAAGCCGAGTTTTACGGCGCGATGGACGGTGCCAGCAAATATGTGCGCGGCGATGCAGTGGCCGGAATCATGGTGACGGTGATCAATATCATCGGTGGCCTTATTGTCGGCATGGTGCAGCATGATCTGACCTTTGCCGTTGCCATCAAGAACTATACTTTGCTGGCCATTGGTGACGGTCTGGTTGCCCAGATTCCTTCGCTGCTGATCTCGACGGCGGCGGGTATTGTGGTATCCCGCGTCGCCAGCGATCAGGATATTGGCGGGCAGTTGCTGGGTCAGCTTTTTGCCAAACCGCAGGTGCTGTTCATTTCTGCCGGAATCATTGGGGGCATGGGCCTTATTCCCGGCATGCCGCATGTGGCTTTCATTTTGCTGGCCGCAGCCCTTGGAGCGGGTGGTTATATTCTTACGCAACGCGCACTCAAACCAAAAATCGAACCTGAAACCGAGATTGTGCCGGCAACTTCACTTGAGATGGAAGAAGCAACCTGGCAGGACATCATGCCGGTTGACACCTTGAGCTTGGAAGTTGGCTACCGCTTGATTCCCCTGGTGGATAAGGAACAAAGCGGTGAACTGTTACGGCGTATCAAAGGTATCCGCAAGAAATTTGCCCAGGAAGTCGGTTTTCTGTCCCCGCCGGTGCATATTCGCGACAACCTGGAACTGAGGCCATCCGAATATCGTATCAGCCTGAAAGGGGTCGAAATAGGGGGCGGGGAAGCGCATTCCGGCCAGTATCTGGCCATCAATCCTGGCATGGTGACCGGTACGCTTCCAGGGCCCGCATCCAGCGACCCGGCTTTTGGTCTGCCAGCTACCTGGATAGATTCCAGCCTGCGTGAGCAGGCGCAGACCATGGGTTATACCGTGGTGGACGCCGGCACGGTAGTGGCGACCCATCTCAATCATCTGATCACATTGCATGCTGCAGAACTGCTGGGGCGCCTGGAGGTGCAACAGTTGCTTGACCATCTGGGTACAGAATCACCCAAGCTGGTGGAAGACCTGGTACCAAAACTGATACCGCTTTCCTCATTGCAAAAGGTACTGCAAAACCTGCTGATTGAGGGTGTACACATCCGCGATATGCGCACCATCATTGAAACTTTGGCCGAGCATGCGACGCGCGTCCAGGATCCGAATGAGCTTACCGCGCTGGTGCGGATTGCACTCGGCCGCGCGATTGTCCAGCAGTTGTTCCCTGCGACCAACGAATTGTCGGTGATGACGCTGGATAGCAGTCTGGAGCGCCTGCTGATGCAGGCTTTACAAGCCAGTGGGCCGGAAGGGGCGGGTATTGAGCCTGGTCTTGCCGATATGCTGGCTTCACAAACTGAACTGGCTACCCGGCAGCAGGAGCAACAGGGCATCACGCCTGTGCTGCTGGTACCGGGGCCATTACGTGCGCTACTCGCCCGATTTCTGCGTCGCGCACTTCCGCAACTCAAGGTGTTGTCGCACGCCGAACTTCCCGATTCAAAAACCATTAGGGTTACCAGCCTAGTTGGAGGTCAAGCATGAACGTTAAAAAATTTACTGCGAGCAATTCCCGTGACGCTTTACGCAAAGTGCGTGATGAACTGGGTCCGGATGCGGTGATTCTGTCCAACCGCAGTATTGATGGCGGTGTTGAAATCATGGCGCTGGCCAATGAAGACATCGCTGCGCTGGTCGCACCGTCCGTGGAGAAGGAGACGATGCTGAAACCTCAACTCACGCCGTTGCCGAATAAACGCCGTACCGATAGCAATCAGGCTGCCAATCTGGCCGGTGCACTGGAAACGGCGCGTACCACATTGACAGCGAAAAAAGCCGCGGCAAGCGAGCTGACTGAAGTCATGAGCGAAATACGCTCGATGCGCGGCATGCTGGAGGCGCAGCTTGCAGAGTTATCCTGGGGCGCTGCCCAGAATCGGCAGCCGCATCGGGCAGATATTTTGCGTGAATTGCTGGCAGCAGGATTCAGTGCCAGCCTGGCGCGACATCTGGCAGAAAATTTGCCGCCCGTGACCAGCGCGGAAGAAGGAATGACCTGGATCAAGTCTGTTCTGATGCGCAATCTTCAGGCCATCAATAATGAAAACGAGATTCTGGAAAAGGGTGGTGTATTCGCCCTGGTTGGTCCCACCGGCGTAGGTAAAACCACGACCACAGCCAAGCTGGCTGCACGCTGCGTGATGCGTCATGGCACCAGCAAGCTGGCGTTGATTACGACGGATGGCTATCGTATCGGTGGTCATGAGCAATTGCGCATCTACGGCAAGATACTTGGCGTAATGGTGCATTCGGTGAAGGACGAAGCCGATCTGCGCATCGCACTGGAAGAGTTGAAGAACAAACACACTATCCTGATTGATACGGTAGGCATGAACCAGCGTGATCACATGGTCGCTGAACAGGTTGCGATGCTATCCGGTGCCAGTACCAAGGTGAAACGCCTGCTATGCCTGAATGCGACTTCCACTGGCGAGACGCTAAACGAGGTGGTGCGGGCTTATCAAGGCTCCGGCCTGGCGGGTTGCATCCTTACCAAGCTTGATGAAGCAGCCACCATCGGCAATGTGCTTGACGTTGCCATTCGTCACAAGCTGAGCCTTTATTACACTGCAAATGGCCAGCGTGTGCCTGAAGATTTGCATGTCATCAATCGCGAATATTTGATTGATCGCGCATTCAAGTTAAAACGCGAAAGCTCGCCGTTCCAGTTTCAGGATGATGAGTTACCGCTGGTAATCGCCAATACTGTACATGCGATGAAAGATAAATCACTGCGTGAGGTGAATCTTGGCTAATTTCGACTTTGATCAGGCAGAGGGATTGCGGCGCATGCTGGCAGGCCCCAGGCCGCGCATTGTGACGTTTTTGTCGATACTCAAAGACGAAGAAAAAAATGCAATGCTGGCGAATCTTGGTGCGTCACTGGTGCAAGGAGGAAGTGATGTATTGCTGGTGGATGCGCGCTCAGTATCAAAGGGTATCGCGTCGCGATTCGGAGCGGCGAGGCGCGCGACTTTGCTCGAGGTAGCGCGCCAGGAGAAGGCGCTGGATGAGGTGATTCAACCGGTTTCTCAAGGCTTGGGTCTGGTCTCTCTGGCGCGAGTGCGCCAAGACCTGGGCAGTCTGAGCGAAGCGGAGATGCAACGCTTGGGCACCAGCTTTGACCTGCTTGCCAGGCAGGCCAGTGTCGTCATGGTGGATGGAGAACTGGACACAAACAATGCCTTTCCGGTTTCAGCCATGTCCGATGGCCAGATCGTGGTACAGATGTCTCCCGGGGCAGCGTCACTCAAATCCGCTTACAGTTTGATCAAACGGCTGAACGCTTGTCTTGGTAGGCGCTCGTTCGGCGTGCTGGTGACGGGTGCTTCGGAAGATGAGGCGCGGCTGGTTTATGAAAATATGGCGCGTACAGCAAGCCGGTATTTAGCCATACAGTTGAATTTCATGGGCTCAGTGCCTGCGGATGAACACCTTGGCCGCGCAGCGAATCTGGGGCGTTCGGTGATTGATGCATTTCCTCTGGCTGGCGCTTCCGTCGCATTCAGGCGTCTTGCCGGGCAACTCAGCCTGTCCTGAAATATGTATACCGCTAACGGAAAGTCCGACAAAAATTATCTGCTTGCCCAGCATGCTCCGCTGGTTAAACGGCTCGCATATCAACTCAAAGCACGTCTGCCTCCAAGCGTGGAGGTGGATGATCTTGTGCAGGCCGGGATGATTGGTTTGCTCGACGCCATTAATCGGTATGAAGAGACCCACGGTGCGCAATTCGAGACCTATGCGGTACAACGTATCCGCGGATCGATGCTGGACGAATTGCGCAGCACGGATTGGTTGCCACGTAGTATTCGCCAGAATATGCGCAAGATTGAAGTGGCGATGAATGCCCTACAGCAGCGCTTTGGCCATGAACCTACTGAAGCTGAAATTGCCAAGGAACTCAAGCTCTCTCTGTCAGATTATCAGGAATTACTTAGCAATGGCGCTGGACATCAACTGGTGTATTACGAGGATTTCCATAGCGCTGATGGCAATGACCATTTTCTGGACCAGCATGCCAAGGGTGAATCGAACGATCCATTGAGGGAGCTTCTGGAAAGTGGTTTTCGCGGTGCTGTTGCAGAGGCGGTTGAGACTTTGCCGGAACGTGAAAAAATTCTGATGGGCCTTTACTATGAAGAAGAAATGAATCTCAAGGAGATAGGCGCGGTCATGGGTGTTTCGGAATCGCGCGTATGCCAATTGCATAGTCAGGCCGTTGCCAGGCTCCGATCAACACTAAAGGGGCAGGCATGGACTGGGGCAGTATAGCGGGTGTTGTACTCGCCCTGGCGGGCGTGCTGGTTGCACACATGCTGGACGGAGGCCATATCGGATCGCTGATCCAGCCAGCGGCGTTTGTCATTGTGGTGATCGGAACAATCGGCGCAGTCCTGCTGCAAAACCGGGTGAAGGTATTTGTACGTGGCGTACGGATGATCGGTTGGGTATTTGTTCCCCCGCCTGACAAGCGCCAGGAGATCATCGACGAGATCAGGGTCTGGAGTCATACAGCACGACGTGAAGGTTTGTTGAGTCTGGAAGCTTTCATGCTGGCGACGGAGGATCAGTTCACCGCAAAAGGCTTGCGCCTGATAATTGATGGGACCGAGCCCGCCAAACTCAGGGAAATTCTTGATCTTGAGATTAACGCGTATGAGTCGGAACAGCGCCACGCAGCCAGGATATGGGAGGCGGCGGGTGGCTATTCGCCGACGATCGGTATTCTGGGTGCGGTCCTGGGATTGATACATGTGATGGAGAACCTTTCCGATCCAACCAAGCTTGGCGGAGGCATTGCCGTAGCGTTTGTTGCGACTATCTACGGCGTCGGTTTGGCTAACCTGGTATTTTTGCCCATCGGCCACCGCCTCAAAACAACTGTCATGCATGAAGTCAGCACACGTGAAATGCTTGCGGACGCGTTTATCGGGATTGCCAACGGCGATAATCCACGTGCCATTGACGAACGTATGACAACCTATCTCAGATAAACGGAAGCTTGTTTTCTGCACTGATTTTTACTTGAGTATTGTCTGAATACACCACGCCATGGCCAGAAGAAAATATGAAGAGGAACACGAAAATCACGAGCGCTGGTTAGTGTCCTATGCCGATTTCATTACGCTGTTGTTCGCTTTTTTCGTGGTGATGTATGCGATTTCTTCAGTGAATGAAAGTAAATATCGTGTGCTGTCGGATTCGCTGGGAAATGCATTTGGTCAGACCAGAACGCAGCAGACAAAACCCGTATCCCCTCCGCCAATATTGCCATTGCCGAGCAAAACGCTGATTCATAAACCGCGAATAACCGAAGCAGTCAGACGCGAGAGAGAACAGATGACGCATATCGCCCGTAACATTCTGAAGGTACTTGCCCCTCTGGTCAGCGAAGGCAAGGTCAGGGTAACGCAGACAGCGTGGGGCGTGAGCGTGGAGATCAATGCCAGTCTGCTGTTCGCATTGGGGGAAGCCAAGCTGACAGATGAATCCAGCCAGGCGTTAAAAGCTGTAGCGGCAGTGTTGAAAAATGATCAGCATGCCATACGCGTGGAGGGTTATACCGACGATTTGCCTATCAGTAATGTCATATTCCCTTCCAATTGGGAATTGTCCGCGATGCGGGCAAGTAGCGTGGTCAGGTTGTTTGGCGACAATGGTATTGCCGAGAATCGCCTGACGGCAGTTGGTCATGGATCGAATGAGCCTGTCGATTCCAATGAGACGGCTACGGGCCGTGCACGCAACCGACGGGTAACGGTGACCATCCTTTCGGCACTGCCGGAAGTGGTTACAGAGGTGCCGGTCAATGCAAACCCGAAAAATTAGGCAGCTCGACAGCGCGCGGCAGCTGTTCCGGCTGCTGAAAATTACCTGGATATTTCGACCGAATCATCGGTGTAATGAGTAAGTTCGGCCATACCTTGCGCACACGAATAATTTTTTACGAAGATCCGTGTTCTATTTTCAGGCCGGGGTTATTCATTAGGCCGATTCCGGAATTAACCATTTGGGATCAATCTCAAAATAATGGAATCAGTGTTTCGCTTCTTGAATCAGGCGACCGCATTCACTGTTTTTCCCTGGGCCGGTATCCAGTAAAGGAATAATTGCCAGGAAAGGATTGACTACACCCAAGGCAATCGCACCTGCGCTACGCAAGGCCACTTTGGTTTTATCAATGGATATCGCAGGTTTGGAAAACTTCCCGCGAATGTAAATCGGACTGCGTAATGCAACAGGGCTGATCACTTTGGTATGCGGGACCAAATCCAGATCAAGTGTCTCTTGAGCCATATCGATATCGCCCGTGCCTGTAATGGTGGTGATCTCGGTATCGAGCAGCATTGTCCTGGTTTGCAAGACGCCTTTTTTGACGTTGAAATCGGCCACGGCGCAATTCAGTTTGATGACTTTGTCGCCGGTAAGTTTTAGTTGCAATATTTCCCATAAATGCAAGCCAGCGGTTTCCAGCATTAACTTGCTGATTTCGCCTCCATCGATCAGTAATACAACCTTGCCATCAGAGCTTGCAAGCATTTTACTGACGGCGTTGCCATTGCCGCGCAGATCGAAGTCACCGTTAACCTGACCAATACTGGTTTTGGACAACTTGATAGCCGGAAATAACTGATTGAGCATAAGTTTCCGTGCATGAATGTTGAGTTTGGCCTGAATCGGATCGTGTTGACCATTGAGTGTAATAGCCCCTGCAAGCGTGCCGCCTGCGACACCAAATCTTAACGGATCAAGCGTTAATATCGAGTCGCGCATCTGCAAGCGTGTCACCAGGCTTTCAATCGGTAAGGCTTTGGCACGCTGGATACGTTTTGCCTGAATTTTGACATCGGCGTCGACACTGTTCCAGCGTTCGGTGCGGAAAGGCAAGCCGGGCAGTACGTCGCCTTTATTCTGCTTGGTGGCAGCTTGTGCTGAAGCCGTTTGTTGCCCGGGAGCAGCCGCAGGAGAGATGCCCGTGTTTTGTTTGCTCATACCCACCGGCGATCCAAGATCGGCCAGGTTCAGTACCTGAAATGTTAAATCACCTCGCAAAAACGGACGTTTCCTGCTGCTATCTATTTGCATATTGCCAACTAAATCGCTTTTGCCAATGCGCCCCGCGAATTTTTCATAACGCCATTGCCGGGTGTTATGCAGCAGGTGTCCCTTTGTTGAGTACGCTGGCGTGCGTGGCAAGGCAATACCGATCAAAGGATATAGCTGATCAAGGCTGTCTCCTTTCAAAACCAGGTTCAAGTCAACTGCGCTGAAGCGGGTCAGGCTGGTTACTGTGCCGTCAGCCTGAACTTGCGTGTGGCCGATGCTGGCTTTGATATTGATGGGGTAGGGTGTGGTTTCATCGCTCAGCGCGAGTATCGTGCCGCCGCTACCACTCGCATTTAAAGGCATGCCTTTATATTCACCGTGCGCTTTGAACAGGATATTCGCAGTACCGGTATCCTGCGGCCCGGTTGGGCGAGTTGAAAGCGCAGCCTGAATCCGGGTTTTTTGTGCCGGGGCACTGTAAGTGAGGTGACCATTATCCAGCTCAATTCGATCAATTTTAGCTTGAGCGCTTTCATCTTTCTGATTGCGGTCCAGTAGCCAATTCTTGCGGCCATCCGGGCTTTGTTCGAGAAATACCTGCGGCTGTGTAAGCTTGACTGTGGATAGCCAGAATTGCCGTTCGAATAATTGCGGCAGGCGGATTCCACCATCCACGCGTTTTATACTAAACATCAACGGCTGCTTGGCCCAAGCTGGATTGGCGAAGGTAATATCGGTAACCTGGACGCGAGTGACCGGCCAGCTCAGTTTGACATCGAGGTTTCCATTGATCGTCAGCGCGCGCCCGGTTTTATCGGTGACGGCCCGTTCGATCGGGTGTCGCAGCCAGTTCCAGTCGAAGAACAGCATGAACAGGACGATGATGACGATTATCGCCGCCAGAAGGTACCCCAACCATTTCATGATGCGGCGCAACATGTTGATTTCCGTTAAACGACAGTTCTGTCAATATTGCATCAGCTGCGTTTAAAATCAGTGCGCTAACGAACATACGATGGGGCTTTTACGGTTGCTGGCGGCTTCTGGCTGTGAGAGAATCGCGCCACAAGTAAATGTACCGGGTGAGAACGCCATATTATTGCGTTTCAAGCCATCCTCCAGAAAATCATCTTCTCACCATGACCATCCTCACCTGGATTATTGCTGCCAGCTTGCTCGGCAGTGCATTGAGCGTATTGGTTGCATCGGTCTTTGCCTATGCAGCCAAGCCCAGTTGGGTAGGCATGTTGGTAAGCTATGCGATTGGAGCGTTGCTGGGTGCGGTTTTCCTGGAAATATTGCCGCATGCGTTTGAGGCATCCGGCAACGCCCACACTACTGCAGCCACAGTACTGGCTGGAATCATGGGATTTTTCGTGCTGGAGAAACTGGTGCTATGGCGCCACTGCCACCACGAAACCTGCGAGACACATGGTTTGGAGCCTGTCCATCAGCACGCCAATGGCGGTTTCGATCATGGCCGCAGCGGCATGATGATCCTGGTCGGAGATACCTTCCATAATTTCGTCGATGGCATTCTGATCGCGGCTGCGTTTCTTGCCGATATAGAGTTGGGCATCATCACGGCACTGGCAATTATCACCCACGAGATTCCGCAAGAAGTCGGCGATTTCCTGATTCTGCTGCACTCGGGTTACAGCAAGGCGCGCGCATTGGCATATAACCTGCTCTCCAGCGCAGCCACACTGGCCGGTGGTTTGCTGGCGTATTTTGCGCTGCAATCCATGCAGAATCTGGTGCCGGTATTCCTTGGATTGGCGGCGGCGAGCATGATTTACGTAGCGGTTGCCGACCTGATTCCCGGCCTGCACAAACGCGTCGGACTGGCGGCTACCGTAGAGCAGGTGTTGCTGATTGGCGCCGGCATTGCCACCATTGCAGTGACGGAGATGCTGGTGGGCAAATACGCCTAATCTTCTTCAGCCGCTCTGCGGCGTTTGCGCCCCGGTGTGTCGAGCAGATAATAGACCAATGCAATCAGCGCGCCGCCAATAACGAACACGCCGATGCCTTTGAACAATGACGGCGCAGTGACCACCATCATGATCCAGATATAGGCACAGGCAAACAATACAATGTACATGGGGGCTCAGGTTTCCAAACACGGATAGATCGAACAGATGACTAAAATTCCAAAAGTAGGTTTCGTTTCGCTGGGCTGCCCCAAGGCGACGTCCGACTCCGAACGTATTCTGACCGAATTGCGTGCCGAAGGGTACATTATTGCGCCGAACTACAGCGACGCCGATCTGGTGGTGGTCAATACCTGCGGTTTTATTGACGCGGCGGTGGAAGAATCGCTCGAAGCCATCGGCGAGGCGCTGGCGGAAAACGGCAAAGTCATTGTCACAGGCTGCCTGGGTGCCAAGGGTGACATCGTGCGCGAAACGCATCCACGCGTGCTGGCGGTAACCGGCCCGCATGCCACCGAGGCGGTGATGGAAGCCGTGCATACGCATCTGCCCAAGCCGCATGACCCTTATCTCGATCTGGTCCCCGCTCAAGGCATACGCCTGACACCCGACCACTTCGCCTATCTGAAAATTTCCGAAGGCTGCAACCACCGCTGCACGTTCTGCATTATTCCTTCCATGCGCGGCGATCTGGTCAGCCGGCCCATCGGCGATGTCATGCAGGAGGCGGAAAATCTGGTCAACGCGGGTGTGAAGGAATTACTGGTCATTTCCCAGGATACCAGTGCCTATGGCGTGGATGTGAAGTACCGTACCGGGTTCTGGAATGGCCGCCCATTGAAGACGCGCATGACCGAGCTCACCGCGGCGTTGTCGGAACTGGGCGTGTGGGTGCGCCTGCATTATGTTTATCCTTATCCGCACGTGGATGAAGTCATCCCGATGATGGCGGCGGGCAAAATTCTGCCCTATCTGGATATCCCGTTTCAGCACGCCAGCCCGAAACTGCTCAAGGCCATGAAACGCCCAGCTGCCGCCGAGAATACCCTGGCACGCATCAAGGCCTGGCGCGAAATATGCCCTGAACTGGTGATCCGCAGCACGTTCATCGCGGGTTTCCCCGGCGAGACAGAAGAAGATTTCCAGATGCTGCTGGATTTCCTTGAAGAAGCCCAGTTGGACCGCGTGGGCTGCTTTACCTATTCCGCAGTAGAAGGCGCGACCGCCAACGCGCTGGCTGACCACGTTCCCGAACAACTCAAGGAAGAACGCCGCGCACGCCTGATGGAACTGCAGGCCGACATCAGCGCCGATCGCCTTGCCGATCGTGTGGGCCAGACCATGACCGTGCTGGTGGACGAAATTGTCGAGGAGGGCGCGATTGCGCGTTCCTATGCCGATGCGCCGGAAATTGACGGCGTCGTGATCATCGAGAACCCGGCTGGCCTGGTACCAGGCGAGTTTGCCAAAGTGCGCATCACCGACAGCGGCGAACACGACCTCTGGGGCGAGGTGGTTTGAGGGTATGCATACCTTCCTCTGGCACGACTATGAAACCTTCGGCATCGACCCGCGCAGTGATCGCCCGGCGCAGTTCGCCGCCATCCGTACCGATACGGAATTAAACGAAATCGGCACGGCGGCCATGACCTACTGTCAGCCCGCGCCGGATTACCTGCCCGATCCGCAATCCTGTCTGATTACCGGCATCACCCCGCAGCTGTGCCTGGAGCGTGGCGTGCCCGAATACCAGTTCGCCAGCGAGATCGAGCAGATGTTCAGCCAGTCCGGCACCATCGGCGTGGGTTACAACACCATTCGTTTCGACGATGAATTCACGCGTTTTTTGCTGTGGCGCAATCTGGCCGATCCTTACGCGCGCGAGTGGCAAAACAACTGCGGGCGCTGGGACTTGCTCGATGTGGTGCGCACCACCTACGCCCTGCGTCCGGAAGGCATCGTCTGGCCGACCAAAGAGGATGGCCGCCCGAGTTTCAAACTCGAACACCTGAGTGCCGCCAATGGCCTTGCCCACGCCGCCGCGCACGATGCGCTGTCCGACGTGCGTGCCACCATTGCGCTGGCGCAGCTGATCCGCCAGCACCAGCCGCGCCTGTTTGACTTTTGTTTTACCTTGCATAAAAAAGACACCGTGGCCGAACAGATCAGCCTGCATGCACCGCGTCCATTCCTGCATGTGTCCGGCATGGTACCGGCAGAGCGCGGCTGCCTGATGCTGGCGTGGCCGCTGGCGCAGCACCCCACCAACAAGAATGAAGTCATCGTATGGGATCTGGCATTCGACCCCGCCGAGCTGTTCGAACTCGACGCTGCCAGCATCCGTACTCGCCTATTCACGGCTGCCGCTGCACTGTCCGAAGGCGTGAGCCGCCTGCCGGTCAAGACCATCCATCTCAACAAATCGCCGGTCGTCATCAACAATCTCAACACGCTGACGCCTGCCATGGCCGAGCGCTGGGGCATGGATATCGCGGCTGGCCTGCAGCACGCCAGCCGCTTTGCCAATGCGCCGGATATGCTGGCCATCTGGCGCGACGTATTCCAGCGTCCGGCAGCAGGTGCCGTGGACGTGGACGCGGATTTGTATGGCGGCTTCGTCGGCAACAACGACCGCCGCGTGCTGAACCGGCTGCGTATCCTGCCGCCCGAACAACTGGCGCGAGCCCAGCCCGGCTTCGACGACCCGCGTCTGGAAGAACTGTTGTTCCGCTACCGCGCGCGCAATTTCCCCACTACCTTAAATGAAAGCGAAGCGCAGCGCTGGCACGAGCACCGCGCCGCGCGCCTGTTCGAAGGCGCAGACGGCGCACGCACGCTGGAAAAACTGTTCAACGAAATCGATGCGCTGGCTGAAACTGCCGACGAGCGCGGCGAAACGATATTGGCCGCGCTGTATGACTACGCTGAAGCGATCGCGCCGGAAACTACTGGATAGACCGTAGCGGCTGTTAATGCAGGGCTAATCGAGTTGGTGATTTAATGGCTCAGATTGACCCGAAACCGCCATTCGAGCTAAATATCTGAACGGCAGGAATGAAAGTAATAGCAGGCGTTCCTGTTCGAGTCGAAGTTCCATCCAAGATACGCCTTCGCCTCATTTTCTTTTCTTCAATTTCGTATCGATTTTTGACAGCGTTGGCATCATCAATATCACTTCTCCCACAGCATCAACGACCATCGCGAGAAGCATCGGATCTAATTTCTCTCGCCATTGAAGCCCGATGATCCTTGCTACACTTAAACCCGAAACCGTTACTGCAACCAAGTCGTCCGGAACGAGACTTTTCGGCGCCAGGGTAATGCTTTTCCCGCTTCGAATCAGGTGGAATGCAAGATCTTCACGCTCAGCACGTGCTGTCACACGCAATGTTACTCCTGCAGCCCTCAATTGCGCACGTCCAACGGCATCTAATTCACAACGTGAACGGTGCACAAACGGGTGACTTTCAAGATCCCGAATCGCAATGTGTCCGCGTACCTTAGCAAATCTGTGATTTTGTGCCACAACAGCGACTAGAGGCTCACGCCAAAGCACCCGAGCATTTTGGGTAAGATCGTTAACATTGGTCCAGATAAGGTCTACCCGTTCCTGTGCAAGCCACCCAGCCACTCGATCCGCTGACCCCTCCCATAGGTCTATCTGCAAATTTTGCTCTTGTTTTTCAAGCACCTGGAATAGCTTGACGATCACCTCCTGCGGCAGCGTATCGAGCACGCCTATCCGAACCCGAGGTTGCGCATCTGCCTCACCAAGGAAATCTAAACGTGCGACATCGCATTGCCTAAGAATCTCAAGCGCATTCCGATAAAACCGGCGGCCGGCTGGCGTAAGACGAAGGGACCGGTTGGCCTGGGCGGAACGGTCGAAGAGAGGTCGTCCAAGTTCTTGCTCTAACGCCTTAAGGCCGGCTGATACCGATGGCTGCGACAGATGCAATCGCTCGGCAGCCTTGATCACACCGCCGTAGTCCACCACTGCCGTCAGGAAGCGGAGATGCTGGATTTTCATAATAGATATTTCCTATTATTATGTATAGATACAATCGATTTTAACTCTATTCGGCAGAGTGGTAAATTGAGTACTGGACTAGTTGGGTTGTACGCATATGGAAACATCCTTGGTCTGAAAATTGATTTTTTTATTTCATCCACGAGCTAGAGGTAGCATGAATAACAAACTTCCCACCCTCGAATTTCTCAGACGCCAACTTGATGGAACTCTTCCCGCAGGCGCGATCACTGAAATGCAGTATCCAACAGCAATTTCAAAAACTTTGGGATTCCGAATTACTGAAATCGATGTGGGCTACGCCAAAGTCCAGATGGATGCAAACGTGGAGATGCACGGAAATCAACAGGGAACCGTGCACGGCGGAATGCTCTGTGAATTGGCCGATGCCACTATTGGAACTGCCCACTCAACTGCAATCCTGGAAGGCGAAACATTCACGAGTATCGATCTAAAAATTAGCTTCTTTCGACCCGTGTGGAAGTCAGTACTTACGGCTACAGCCAAACAAATTCAACATGGAAAAACCATCACGCACTATCAATGTGAAATTTTCAGAGAGGATGGCAAGGCAATTGCCTTGGCAATGAGTACGGTGATGACTCTCCGAGGAAATTCTGCGCATGGACGGTGAAGAAAAGGGAATGATCTGCTCGTGTAGCGTATTCGGTGATATGAAAGACCAGGGGGCAGGTCTAGATATGATGTGATACATCCTCTGGTTCGCATAATCTAAAGAACTTAAAGCAACGAAATTAGTTGCCAGGCTACCCAAAAGAAGTATTCTTTCTCAATATTTTCTCGCTGAATGGCTGCAGTTTGTAGTGGTCAAGTATTTTCAGACACAGCGATAGGTTGTTTTGCTGCCATTTTGCGCTCGAAAGCGGCGGGAGACAGATAGCCCAGTGTTGAATGCAGCCGGGTGCAATTGTAGAAGCCCACGATGTAATCGGTAATGTCGTGTTTGGCCTCATCGAAATTGGCATAGTCACATTGCCACACCCGCTCCATCTTCAAATTCAGGAAGAAACGCTCCATCACCGCATTTCCCAGCAGTTGCCCTTGCGGCTCATGCTGCATCGAATACTGTTTTGGGCCAGCAAAGCCTGATATTCCCGGCTGGCATACTGACTCCCCCGATCTGAATGCAGCAACAGGCCCGCATCGGGACGCCGCTGTTGCAGCGCCATGGTCAATGCCGCGACCACCAGCGCGGTGGGCATAGTGGGGGCGCTGGAAACCACCGGACTGCATACCATCCTGCGCCTGCCCATCGGCATCTTTTACGCTAACGGTGTGAAGGCGAACGTGCTGTTCTTCGACAACCGCGCGGCCAGCAAGGAGCCGTGGACCAAGGAGGTGTGGTACTACGACTACCGCACGAATATTCATCACACGCTGAAAAAGAAACCGCTGCGCTTCGATGATTTGCAGGAATTCATCGCCTGCTACAACCCGCACAATCGCCATGAACGCAAGGCGCTTTGGGATACGAGCAAATCATCATGCGCGACAAAACCAGTCTGGGTATTTTCTGGTTCAAGGACAAAAGCCTGGCCGATCTGGACAACCTGCCGGAGCCGGATGAACTGGCGCTGGAGATTATCGACAACCTCGAAGCGGGGTTGAACAGCTTCAGGGAAATTGCGGCAGGCTTGTGAACAGGCATCTGCCGTATGTGCCGACAGGCATCAGAAATGATTGTTGATCACCACTTCATTCATCGCTAATTGCCCGCCGCGCGGCCACGCTTCCTGGGTGGCCTTGCCGATCGCCGTCATCATGGTGATCACATGATCCTGCGGCAGATTGATGAGTTTGCCCACCGCTTCGAAGTCGAAGCCGTCCATCGGACATGAGTCGTAACCCATTTCTCTGGCCGCCAGCATCAGCGTCATTGCCGCGATGCCGCATGAGCGCATGGCCTCGTCGCGCTGTACCTGGTCCCGGCCTGCGTAATACTGGACGATGGCGGGAACCATGAACTCCTGTATCGGCTGCGCCGCATTGCGCCAATAGCGCGCGGTATCCTTTTCCCAGGATTTGGTGTCGGCGCACAGCACGATCAGCAAGGAGGCATCGGTTACTTGCGCCTGATCCCAGGCCACCTTGCGGATTTCACTGCGCAGCTCGGGATCGCGCACCAGCACGAAGCGCCAGTTCTGGATATTGAATGCGGTGGGGGCGAGCATGGCCAGCGACATCAGCTTGTCGATTTCCGCCTCGGTCATGCGGTGGTCGGGATCATAGGTCTTGAAGGAACGGCGGGTTTCAATTGCAGTGGCGACATCCATATTGCTTTCTCCTTGGTTAAAAACGGATAATCCATAAAAGGCGATTTATCCACGAAAGGCACGAAAGGCACGAAATTATTCAAAGAGATAACAATTTATAGATCATCACTAAAAAGGTGAGTGATTTATTTCGTGCCTTTCGTGCTTTTCGTGGACTGACTATTTTTTCAGGATTATTTCTTTTTCATGAAAAACACGAATTCGGCATCGTTCTGTGCTGAAGACAGTAATTCATTTCCGGTCTGCTTGGCGAAGGCCTGAAAATCCTTCACCGCCCCCGGGTCGGTGGCCGAGATTTTCAATATTTGTCCCGTACTCAACTCAGTCAGCGATTTTTTGGTACGCAGTATCGGTAGCGGGCAATTCAAACCGCGCGCATCCAGTTCTTTATCGAAGTTCATGTCATACCTCCAGTCTAGAAGTCGTTTTCGACTTTGAATGTGTTGAAGATGACATCGACGGCCATATTTCTTGCGCCGTGCGATACCGCATCCAGCATGTCGCTGTCGCTCCAGCCCAGGCTGCGCAATTTTTGCAAATCGTCCGTGCCGACCGCATTGGGTGTGGATACGGCTTTCAGCACCAGCAGCAACATCGCTTTGTCCTTGTCATTCAAAGGCGCCTGTTCCGGATTCTGCTTGGTCAGGTTGACTTGCTCAGGTGTCAGGCCGCACTTGTTGATCAGCATGGCGGCGTTGAAACCGACACAGTAATCGCAGTGGTTTTCCTGCGATACCAGCATGCGCACCATGGTCAGCAGGGGAAAACTCAGCGCGGGGTGATTCATGTAGTACCCGATCGACAGCCATTGCTGTTCCAGCATCGCCGGGCTGCTGCTGTACATTTGCAAGGCGTTCGGCACGCGTCCGAAAGCCTTTTCAATCTGACGGTAAATTTCAGCTACTTTGCCGGTTGCTTGGTCGCTGGTTACGGTTTGAATGATAGGCATATTGCTTCTCCTTGATTGACAATCAAAAAACATACCAACCATCCGGTATGTTGTTGCCCAAATAAAATCGCACTGCTTGTGGCGATTTCACTGAGTCCGCTTATTCCTGGGCCTGGATCGGGGACCCAGGCTCAGAACGTAATCCTGTAATTGTGTTATGCACAACCGGAAGGTCTTTACCGATTGCATGTTCTTGGCCACGCCCCAGCAGCCTTCCCAGGCCGACACAATAAATAGCGCAGCGGCTTCGCAATCGACATCGGCCCTGATCTGGCGCTGGCGCTGCCCGGTTTCCAGTGCGTTGCGTATTGCCTTTTGCCAGGCCTTGAGTATCAGAGTCAGGCGTGCCTTGAACAGCTCATCCAGCGGGCTCATTTCCTGCATCAGATTGTTCAGCGGGCAGCCCAGGCGGATGGTTTCATCGTCAGCATATTCGGCTTTGCGCTGCATGATATTCAGCAATTCAGTTACCGGTTGCTCCGCTTCGCGCAGCGGACGGAACACCATTTCTTCCAGCCCCTCCCGGATCACTTCATCAATCACCGCGAGGCCGAGCGTATGCTTGGCAGGGAAGTAGTGGTACAGCGCGCCCTTGGTCAATCCAGTGTCGGCCAGAATATTGGCGATGCTCGCAGCCTGAAAACCGTTGCGGTGCATTTCGCCGAACGCGGCATGCAGAATTTTGTCGCGTGTCAGATCGGATTGTTTGGTGTCCATAGTCGGATCATACCAACCGGTATGGATGTGTCAAGAAATTTTTATTTTGGAAAATACCTGGACGGCTTTGCTTATTCCAGATGATATTTCTTAACCTTGTACCAAAGCGAGCGCTCGCTGATATCTAGCAGCCGCGCCGCCTTGGTTTTGTTGCCGCCCGTGTTGTGCAATGCAGCGGCGATCATTTTGGCTTCCAGGGCCTCAATGGCGCAGTTAAGCGACAGGCTGTCGAACGGCAGGTTGTCCTGCAATGGCTTCTGCTCTTGCGACGTGCCTGTCCCAAGCGGAAAATGGGGCGTATCCAGCTGTTTTCCGCCACTCAGGACGATGGCGCGCTCAATGACGTTCCTCAGTTCCCGCACGTTACCTGGCCAGGTGTATCGTTGCAGGCTGGATAAAGCCTCCGCGCTGATTTTTGGTATCGAAGCACGATCTTTCGACAATTCAGCTACAAAATACTGGATCAAGGCGGGTATATCTTCCTGGCGGTCGCGCAGCGGTGGAAGTTCAAGCGAAAACACATTCACGCGATAATACAAATCTTCGCGTAATTTGTTTTCAGCGATGGCGGCCAGAGGATCCCGGTTGGTTGCGGCAATGATTCTGATATCGATTGGAATATTGCGATTACTGCCCAATCGTTCGATCACATTTTCCTGCAATACCCGTAGTAGCTTGGCTTGCAAAGCAATCGGCATTTCCGCCAATTCGTCCAGAAAAATCGTGCCGCCATGAGCCAGTTCAAACTTGCCAATACGTTCCTTATGCGCTCCGGTAAACGCACCTTTTTCATAGCCGAACAGCTCACTTTCCAGCATGTCTGCGGGAATCGCGGCGCAATTGATCGGCACAAAGAGCTTGTCGCGCCGTGGTGAGGCCCGGTGAATGGCACGCGCGACCAGTTCCTTGCCGGTACCCGTTTCACCGGTGATAAGCGCCGTGGTTTTATTGGGGGCGACAAGCCGTATCTGTTCGTAGACTCTTTGCATGGATGGGCTTTCCCCGATAAAACCTTCCCATCCTTTTTCCAGTTCGCGGCGCAGGAAATCGTTTTGAAGCAATATCTGGCCGGTTGCCAGTATCCGGTTGATCGTCAGTTCGAGCGCTTCTATATCGAAGGGACGCAGAATGTAATCACATGCACCCAGCTTCATCGATTCCACGGCGCTCTGGATCGTACCGTGCGCGGTCATGATGATGAAGGGGACATTATTGCCCTGAGCGCGAAGCTGATTCAATAATTCGATACCATCCATCCCGGGCATGCGAAGGTCGCTGATGACCAGGTCAACCGGAGATTCCTGCAGGCTTTGCAGTGCTTCCATTCCGTTGCTGGCGCAACAGATATCATGCCCCATCTTTTGCAGCATGATTTCGAGAACGCGCAGCATGCGCGCCTCGTCATCGACGATCAGAATTTGTTGTCCACTCATGTTTTTGCGCTCATTTTTCTCGGTATGGCTATTCTGAATAATGCACCACCCCAACGACTTTCACTCACCGTGATATCTCCGCCGTGTGCTGACACGATTTGCTGGACTACTGCCAGCCCCAATCCGATACCACCTTCGCGTTTGTGAAAAAACGAGTCGAATATTTTGTCGCGCTCTTCTTTGGCAATGCCCGGACCGTTGTCTGCAATTTCAATGATGATCTTCTCGAATTCACTGCGGCTGGTGACGGTAATTTTTCCATGCTCCGGCAGCACTTGCAGGGCATTCATAAGCAGGTTCAGGAATACCTGCGTCATCTGTTCTGCATCGCATTCGCAGTAAGGATCGGAGGATTTCAGTAACTCTGCTACATGAATATTTTTTTTCTGGGTTTGTGCGGCCAGCATCTGAATGCAATTATGAATCTGTGCATGCAGGTTGGTGAGCTGAAAGCTTGGCAGGCGTGGACGGGTGCCATCCAGCATGGTTGAAACCAGGTGATTAAGCCTGTCGGTTTCGCTCTCGATAAAACCGATCAGTTCGCGTGCTTCGTCACTGATTTGAGGTTCTCTCTTCAGCATTTGTGATGATGAGCGCAGTATACCCAATGGCGTTCTGATTTCATGGGCCATGACCGCGGCCATTTCACCCATGACTGCAAAGCGTGATGCCCTGATCAGATGTTGCCTGGATTGGTCGAGATCCTGGACCATTTGAATAAATGTGGTGGTCAGTTCTCCAACCTCTCCACTGGATACAGGAGGAGAGGGCGGCAAAGATTTTTCGTCAATAAAGCGGCGTGTGAATGCAGTCAGAGCCAGGATGGGACGGGCAATATTATTTGCTACCCATAAGGAAACCCAGGTGGCAATCCCTATCGTTGCCAGCAGGAAACCGAGAAATACGATAGCCAGCCTGTGTATGGGCTGCAGCGCCTGGTCCAGTGGCTGTATGACGATCGTGGTCCAATCCAGGCCCGAAAAGTTTTCATAACCATGCGAACGGTCAAAGCCAATAATGACCCGGGAAGTGTGCAGGGGTGAACCATCGACAATCTCGACACCGCTTTTTGGGATTTTAGATAGCCAGGGCTGAAATTTTTTGCTCATCAAAAAGCCTTGTTGTCTCAATTCGTCAGAGGCGGCGATTACTTTTCCATCATGATCCAATATGGCGACCATGCGTCCATCCCTGGCAGCCTGATCCAGTATCTGGAAAATTTGTGTCCAGTCAAAGGACAATACAAGCTCTCCCAGATTACCGCTGCCGAATTTCGAATGGATGATGGAGCGGATATTCATTGTGCTGCCATCAGGAACATCCAGAATAACCCGCCCTCCGGGTAGGGCCGCATGCAACCAGGCTTGTTGGCTGGCAAGTGCTGTGCCTATTGCGGCGGCTTTATTGCTGGCAACTATCACGCCGCTCGTATCAATGCAGTACAAGTCATGATAAACGTTCTGGTACCCTGTTTTAAGCTCGGAAAGAAAGGCAGACAGGCGCTTGTCAATATCCTTGACATAAATATCCTGCATGACCTCAAGATGGCTCCAGGTGATCGCGTTTTGAAAACGTTCGAACAGCATCTTGTCGGTATCTGCGGAAACAGTGGCTGCCTGTACCAGAAGCGTTTGCTCGATTTCAGCCTGCATGGCCTCTTGCGTTTTGATAAAAGCGAGATAGGTCAGGGCGATGGCCGGCACCAGGCTGACCAGCAAAAATGCGACAACAAGTGTTTTCCGTATCGTCACGTGAAAGAAATCCGGCTATGGATTTGGGCGTTACCTAGGCTAAAGTATAAGCAAAGCAGTCACAATAACCCATTTTTTATCTTACCTTGTTGGGGAGAATAACAGCCATGCGCCACAGGGTGTTTCCCGCAGCTTTCATTGTTTCTGTGGCGCTCACGCTTGGCTCAGGCAGCGTGCGAGCGGCGCAACCCGTGCCGTCCCCCCAGCTTGAGCGCGGTTGGCAACTACCCGGAACAGGTTTTACTTTGGGTGGATATGCAACCGAGAATTTTACGGTAAAAAAAAACAGGCCCTGGGAATTAAGCACCGAAGATCTCAGCCTGTTTATCGGCTGGGAGGGTACAGGCAAGCTTAAATTTTTTTCCGAACTGAGCCTGGAAGATGCACTTGTTTTTCGGCAGCCGGGAACGCTTACTACGAGTCATCGTTCACTGGCGTTCGAACGTGCCTATTTCGATTACGCCCAATCCGAACGGTTGAATTTCCGTCTGGGAAAATTTCTGACCCCGGTCGGGCACTGGAACTTAATCCACGCGGATCCGCTGGTCTGGACCACCTCGCGTCCACTGATCACCAATCGTCCTTTTCCCACCTATGCGACCGGCGCCATGATTTACGGCACGAGGACTGCCTTTGGCAAGGAATTGGATTATTCCATGTATGCCTCCAGCGGGCAGGAAATACGGGGTAATTCCAATCAGGATACTTTTGATTCTGCGTATGGTCTGCATCTTACCTACGCCATGCCGAGATCCGGTCAGCTCGGATTTTCGTATGTGAATTTCACTCAAAAAAGTGATGCAGCCAACCGACAGAGTTTGTTTGGCGTCGATTACCTCTGGTCAAGAAATCGTTATGAACTCAGCGGCGAGGCAATCTACCGGGTTTCCAGTCGCGGCCGTGCATGGGATGAGAAAGGGGTATTTGTCCAGGCGGTTGTGCCGCTTTCGGGAAGGTTATACGGGGTCGGCAGGTATGAATATTTTCGTCAGGCCGGGTCGTCGCCTGGCGTGAGTTTATGGGTGGCCGGTCTGGCATTTCGCATTACCCCGACGTCGGTGGTGAAAGCGGAATTCGTACATGGGGTAAATAATCAGATCAATGCCCCCGAAGGCTTTCTGTCCTCAATCAGCGTGCTGTTCTAATCCGTGCGCGCCTTTTCATTAACCCATGTAACGATCATCCTGTTGATTTGGGGCGGATGTGCCATTTCCGTCGGCTGGGCAGCGGAGGAGCCGCTGGCCGTGATTGTGCATGCCGGCCAGGCCAAATTGAATTTGGGCAGGAGCGAATTGGCAGCGATATACAGGCGAAAAAGAAATTACTGGGATGATGGCACCAAAATTCAAGCAGTGAATTTGCCGGTCGAAAGTCCGGCTCGACGCGCTTTTTCCAAAGCGATTCTGGGCTATGCGCCGGAAGAACTGGAGCAGTACTGGAATGATCGCTATTTCCACGGTGTCTTGCCTCCCTATGTTTTGTCCTCGGAAGAAGCGGTCCTTCGATTCGTCGCCGAAACGCCCGGGGCGATTGGTTATGTGCCTTACTGTGATGCTGACAAGCGGGTGAGCGTCGTGCTGGTAATCAGTGCAAAAGGTCATGTGAACGGATCAGCTACCGATATTCTCTGTCCGAAATAATCGGGCTTCAACCCTGCAGTATTTGTTTTCCATTTTTGCAGTCCGACATTATTTGCGGGTTTTTATTTGCCCGTTCTATTCTCTGGCGTCCTCCAGAATTCACTGATTATTCAATATTAAACATGCGGATACGACAGTCAATCGACTTGTATCCGGGTTTGGCACGCCTATTGCCTTTGTTTACCTGAAATCGATTTTTTGATCATGACGAAACAGTGGCAAGCATGGCAGGACTGGGTATCGGAGCGCGCAGTTTACACAGTCCATGTGGTTCTAAAACCTTATTGGAGTGGCCTCTCTCATGCAACTACATCATCTGCCCGTCGTACCCAGATACATACCTGTGCCGAGTGCGCGGCCCAGGGTGCTCATGTATTCTCATGACACATTCGGTCTCGGCCATTTACGGCGCAATCTGGCGATTGCGACTCATCTGTTGCGGCGCAGCCAGCCGTTTTCCGCGTTGCTGTTGACAGGATCGCCCGTGGTGGCGTCGTGGCCCATGCCTGCCGGCTTACAAGTGCAGGCGCTGCCGCCTGTTGTTAAAACAGGCGCGGAAGAGTATGTATCACGGGATCATTCATTCAGCTTTGCCGCGGTGAAAGAGCGTCGTGAATCGGTGATTCTTGACGCGGTCATGCATTATCGCCCCGATGTGTTCCTGATTGACCACGCCCCGGCAGGTATGAAAGGAGAGTTGCTGGAAGCGCTGGCGTTTATCCATGAAGAAATGCCGGCTACGCGTACTGTGCTTGGTTTGCGCGACATTATCGACAGCGCGGAGACAGTGCGTAGCCAGTGGCGCGAGCAAAATGTTTATCAATTGCTTGAAACCGCTTACGATCACATCCTGGTGTATGGCAGCAGGCACTTGTTCGATCTGGTGCAGGAGTACGATATTCCCGGTTCCATAGCAGTCAAGATTCGTTACTGCGGGTATATAGCCCGTAACGACAGTAACGTGGTATCCGCATTAAGCGGCACCCATGGAATCCCGCCCGTATCAGGTCGGCCGGTAATTCTGGTTACCGCTGGCGGAGGCGGTGATGGCTACCCGTTGTTAAGCGCCTATCTGCGAGCGCTGGAAAACATTCCGCACAATGTCGCGCAAAGCATTATCGTACCTGGCCCGCTCATGGCCGTAGAAGAACAGCGCGCGCTCGAATTGGCTGCAGCGCAGCGTCCTGACGTGCGCGTCATCTTCTTTACCACTGAATTGGCGGATTTGATTCGAAGCTCGGACCTGGTGGTGTCCATGGCAGGGTACAACACCACGGCAGAAATTCTGGCAGCAAAAAAAACAGCCATCCTCGTACCACGTGGTGCGCCGCGCATGGAGCAACGTTTGCGGGCAACGCTGCTGAGCAATTTGGGCCTGGCATGGGCCATACAACCGGAGGAGGACCTGGTTGCGCGTCTGACAGAGCTTGTGCAGGGTGCACTGGCGGGCGCAAGGCCGCCCCATCATGACTGGAATGCCGTGGATCTTGGCGGGGTTCACCGCGTTGGCAACGCCCTGGACGATCTGCTTGGCATCAACCGCATGTCCGCGATCGGAGCAACGCTATGACACAGGCTGCATCCCGGACCATCGGTTACATGCTGAAGCGCTACCCACGTCTTTCGGAAACTTTTATTCTTAATGAGATGCGCGCGCTGGAGCGGTTGGGCACGCAACTGCATGTGTTCTCGCTGATGCGTCCGGAAGAGGCGCTGTCGCATCCGGCTGTGCTCGAGCTGCAGGCACCCGTCACCTATTTTCCCGAGACCTGGGCGGCGAAAATTCCAGCCGTGATCAAAGCGCACGCCACGATGGCCTTGACGGCACCCTTGCGCTATTTGCACGCGGCTGGACTGGCGCTTTGGTGGTCCATGCTCTCGCGCCGTCCATTTAGTGTGTGGAAGCAATTCCTGCGTTCCGGATACATGGCGGTCGCCTGTCGCCAGCAGCAGATCCAGCATCTGCATGCTCACTTTGCCAATGCGCCAGCCATCGTCGCCCGGCTGGTAAGCGTGATGTGCAATATCCCGTACAGCTTTACCACGCATGCCAAGGATCTCTACCTGACCCGGCAAAAAGTGATGCGCCGACGCATTGATTCTGCCAGCTTTGTGCTGACTTGCACGCGCCACAATCTTGAATACCTGCAGAGTTTTCTGCCACAACAGGATTGGCACAAAATTCATCTGGTCTATCATGGTATTGATCTGGCTGCGTTCCCTTTTCCGGCGGATAACGCGAAGGCAGCAACCAGTGACGGGAGCCGTGCTGCGAAGATTATCCCCATCGCCCTGTCGGTTCCGCTGATCTTGTCGGTCGGCCGTCTGGTGCCGAAAAAAGGGCTGAATGATCTGATTTCGGCTTGCCAGTTGATGAAAGCGCGCGGCGTCAAGTTTCGCTGCGCCATCGTGGGTGAGGGGCCGCTGCGCGGTGAACTGGAGAGCCAAATCAGCAAGCTTGGTCTGGAAGACACGGTGACCCTGCTCGGCGCGATGGCGCATGACCGGCTGGTTGCATTTTATGGTCAAGCCAGCGTATTTGCGCTCTCCCCGCAAGTCATGGAAGACGGCGACCGGGACGGGATTCCCAACGTGCTGGCAGAGGCCATGGCTGCCGGCTTGCCGGTGGTATCGACCCGCGTTTCCGGTATCCCCGAGTTGGTGGAGGATGGACACACCGGACTGCTGGTGGGACCCAAGGATCCGGCCGCCTTGGCGGATGCAATAGAACGCCTGTTAAACGATCCGGCCAAAAGCCAAAGTCTGGCTGTGGCAGCGCGCCGCAAAATGGAGGATAGCTTCGAATGCTGGGAGACCACCAAGGCCGTGCAAACCTTGCTTCAGGTCGGTGCGCGCTGATGAAAATCGCTTATCTTTGTGCCGATCGCGGCATTCCTGTGCTGGGCGACAAGGGCGCCTCGGTGCATGTGCGCGAATTCGTTTCCGCCCTGGCCGGACTGGGGCATGAGGTGACGCTATTGTGCGCCAAACAGGGCACCGGGAATCCTTGTCCTCCGGTACGCATGATCGAGTTGCCCCCGGATGAAAGCGCGGACGAAATGGCGCTGGAAGCGGCACAGCTCAGTATGGGAAATGAGGAAAAAGATCAGACTTTGCAGCGCGAACTCGGCAAGCTCGCCTGCGACCGCAAACTGGCCGCGCGCGTGCTGATGGCGCTGGATCAGGCCGGTGTCCAGCCGGATCTGCTGTATGAGCGTTATGCGCTGTTTCACCGGGCCGGGGGACAGGTCGCGACCGCTCTGAACATTCCCTTGATGCTCGAAATGAATGCGCCGCTGGCGGAAGAGCAGGAACGCTTCCGCGGGCTGCGACTGAAAGCTCTGGCGGATGCAACCGAGACTGAAACCCTGTGCCGTTCCGACCATGTCATCGCGGTGTCTGCCGCGGTCAGGGAACACGCCCTGTCGCGCGGCGCGTTGGGGGAGCGCGTCACCGTGTTGCCCAATGGGGTGGATACCAGCCGCTTTCATCCCGGCGTGGACGGAGGGCCGGTACGTGAGCGTTACGAACTCGACGGCAGACCGGTGATCGGGTTTATCGGCAGCCTGAAGCCGTGGCATGGCCTGGATTTTCTGCTTGATGCCTTTACCAACATCCTGACGCGCCGTCCCGATGCAGTCTTGCTGCTGGTGGGAGAGGGTCCCGCCCTGATTGATCTGCAGGCACGGGTAGCGCGCGATCAACTGCATGGACGGGTCATCCTCACCGGGCGTATCCCGCACGCCGATATTCCTGCTTATCTGACCGCCATGGATATCACGGTGGCGCCCTATACCGCCCAGGATGGCTTCTATTTCTCACCCCTGAAAGTGGTCGAATCTATGGCTGCCGGGCGACCGGTTGTCGCCCCACGGCTCGGCCAATTGACTGACCTGCTGCAGGACGGTGTGACGGGCCTGCTGTATCCGCCCGGCGATCGTGACATCTTCGTAAATCAGGTGATTGAACTGCTGAATGATGTACCCAGGCTGCGAGTCATGAGTCGCGCGGCAGCCGCGGCAGCGCGTGAAGATTTCGGTTGGGACAAGACGGCCTTGCGTGCCACTGAAATCATGATGCGTTTGCGCGCACCCCGCGCAGCCGGTAGCAGGCGATGACAGAAGTCGGTACAGCGGGACGCCGTAGGTTTTCGCTGTGGGATCTGCGCGGCTATTTGCGGCCGTATACAGCTGCGCTCAGTGCCGCGGGTTTATTCATGGCAGCGAAGGCTGTCGTGCTCTTGCTTGCGCCGTGGCCGCTCAAGTTCATTATTGACAGCGTCCTATTCCGGAAACCGCTACCGCATGGATTGAATGGATTTTTGCCTGATCCGGGCCATAGCCTGGCGCTGCTCAATACCCTGGGGATAGCCATGCTTGCGATGGGTTTAATGGATGCAGCGCTCAGCTATTGGGGCAATCGATTGCTGTTGCGTACCGGACAGCACGCAATCTTCGACATACGGCGCGATCTGTTTGCCCACATGCAGCGGCTTTCCCTGTCCTTTCATCGCCGCCAGAAAAGCGGCGACATCATGGCCCGGCTGGGTGGAGATATCCAGACGCTGCAGGATTTCGTGGTGTCGGCGGGAACCAATCTGTCTGCGCATCTGCTGACCATGATTGGAATGATCGTTGTCATGCTGATCGTTGACTGGCGTTTTGCGCTGGTGGTGATGGCGGTGGTGCCCTTGCTGCTGTTCATCATGCAACGTTACAGCGCGCGCCTGCGGATTGCCTTCCGGCGCGCGCGCCAGAAAGAAGGTGAACTGTGGGGTAAAGTGCAGGAGATTATTGCCAATGTCCACGTTGTGCAAGCCTATGGCCGGGAATCGCACGAGGATGAGCGCTTTGCCGAACAGGCCGAGAAAAGTCTGGATGCCACCCTGGAAGCGAGCGATTTGCAGGTGCAGTTCACACCGCTGGTTGGTCTGGTGATGGCCCTGGCGACCGGAGCAGCGGTCTGGTATGGCGCTACCCGGGTGCTGGCGGGGAGCATTACGGCGGGCGAACTGCTGGTGTTTCTCGCCTACCTGCGCGGCATGGCTTCTCCGGTCCGGCAGTTTGCCAAGATAGCGGGTGTGGTCGGCAAGGCCTCGGCAGCAGCGGAGCGCCTTGGCGAAGTATTCTTGGAAGCATCGGAAATCCGCGAAGCACCCGATGCGCTCATTCCATCTTCATGCAAAGGGCAATTGCAATTTCGCTCGGTGAGTTTCGGCTACCAGCCTGGCGATATGGTATTGCAGAATGTTTCGTTCCACATCAAACCGGGTCAGACGGTGGCGCTCGTCGGTGCGACCGGCGCCGGCAAGAGCACATTGGTGAGCCTGATTCCGCGTTTCCATGATCCGCTCAGCGGCCAGGTCATGCTGGACGGCCATGATCTGCGGGAGCTGTCGCTGGATTTCGTGCGCAGTCAGGTCGCACTGGTATTGCAGGAAGCGCTGGTATTCTCCGGTGCGATCTGGGAAAACATCGCCTACGGTCTGGCGGGCGCGGGTCGCGACGAGGCTATCGCTGCGGCGCAGGCGGCGGGTATTCACGAGCTGGTCGAAGGTTTGCCAGACGGCTATGACACGTTGGTGGGAGAACGCGGGGCGACATTGTCCGGAGGACAGCGCCAATGTGTTTCGATCGCGCGGGCCATACTACGCAATGCGCCTATCGTCATTCTGGACGAACCCACCAGCGGTCTGGATGCGTTTACCGAGCGCATCGTGATGGAAGCATTACGACGCCTCACCAGTGGCCGTACCACCCTTATCATTGCGCATCGGCTGAGCACAATTACCCGGGCTGATGCCATTCTTGTGCTGGATCAGGGGTGTGTTGTGCAAATGGGGACTCATGAACAATTGCTCGCACAGCACGGGCGTTACTTCGATTTGTGGAACTGCGGGGGCAGCGGGGCCCTTGCGCTATCCAACTGAATCACATTAAATCAAGCGCAGATTTTACGCAGCGATAGGAAAAACATAAAAATGCATATAAAAACATGCGCTTGGATGCTGATTGCATTCGCGCCCTTCTTGATCGTTGTGCCTGCCAGTGCTGACCCCTGGATTCCAGCAGCAGGAGCCGGGAAAGTCAAACTGATACTGCGCCTCTACCGTTCCGATCGGGTATTTTCTTCATCGCACTTCGGTAGCGAAACGTACCCCAGCACTTCCAAAACTTCCGAGACACAACTCAAAGTAACCGGAGAACATGGTTTGGGAGACGGATGGGCACTGCAATATGATTTGCGTGCAGCACAAGATAGCAAGACCAAGACAAAAAAAAATAAAAGCACAACCTATACCTCGTCCGGCTTGCAGGATCAGGAGATCGGTTTGGTACGTGGATTAAGGCAGGGCGAGACTTTTGCAGATGCGTTCGCACTGAATATTATTCTGCCGACAGGTTCGGTATCGAGTAATCCGCAGCTTGGCGTGGGCCACACAGCCATAGAGCCTGATTATCAATTCGGGATAAAACACCAATTCGGGCAACGAATCGCCTATGGAAGTTTCTCCATCGGGCCACGCATGTTTTTCAACAGTAGTGTGACGCAGTGGCGCGCCACCGCTGATGTGGGTACGCGGCTGTTTCGGAACGTGGATATCTTCGGTTCCCTGTTCTGCGCCCGGACCTTTGGCGTAAACAGCGCGCTACCGGCCAGCGAAAATCCGAATGCTTCGGAATTCTATAATCTGCTCAGAGGCGGACTGGGCTTGCGCTTTACACTGACTAAAAACATACGGCCGATTATCGAGTATGAGTCTGACCTCGCAGGCCAGGGTATCCATGCCGGCAATCGCTGGGTGTTTGGTTTATCCTGGCGTTACTGAGCATTCACCTGCGCTGAATGGGCCATCTATGAGATTGCTGCTGGCAAGGCATGGTGAAACAACCTGGAATCGGGATGGGCGCTACCAAGGCCGTAGTGATCCACTATTGTCGGCATGGGGTGAGGTGCAAGCACAGGCGCTTGCGTGGCGGTTTTCAGCAACCGAAGCGATCAGCATCGTGGCAAGCCCGTTAATGCGAGCCCAGGCGACAGCGCACATTATTGCTGGCCGGCTCAATTTGCCTGTCGACACTGATCACCGCCTGATGGAGCTTGGTTACGGTGACTGGGAAGGATTGCAACAAGCCACAGTCAAGCTGCAATGGCCTGAGTTGCTGCGTCAGTGGAAACGCACCCCTCAGCAAGTGACATTTCCCGGTGGCGAATCACTCAAGGACATGCAGCAGCGTGTGCAATCCTTCCTTGGGCATATGGCAGCGCGGTCCGGGATTGTTCTGGCAATTACTCACGATGGTGTTGCCAGAATGGCTGTGCTGGAAGCGCTGGGTCAGCCGCTTTCCGCATTTCGGGACATTCGTATCAAAAATGCTTCAATCACTACTTTTACCTGGGAAGGCGGAAAATGCATCGTTGAGGACATGAACGATGTCGCACATTTACTTAATCTGACAAAAGATTCACCTCGGCAACTTCCCTGGTCAAATATCGTACTATAGTAACCAAGTGCGGTTGCCGGAAATTCGATTGAAGATGCTGCCAACAGCGCCTGCCACCTATTTCCGATCAGCATAAGCATTCACTGCAATTCACCCCCTCTATTTCGGGATAAGAATTTTCAATTGAATTTACCCCGGCCCGCTGTGGATAGCCTGCGTGGTTCAGGGTAACATTCACCGCAGTCCGGGAGTGTACCCAAGCAGATTCAATCGGGGAAAAGACCGCTTGAGCGGCTCCCCGAAAATTCTAGTGTTTGTCGTAATGGCTGGGCACTTTATCCGTTATGAATGGAGGAAGCTTGATGACGGAAGTTGTAGCAACAAACGAGACCATACTGGTCGTCGGTGGCGGTATATCCGGTATGACAGCTGCACTGGAAGCAGCAGAAACCGGCAAAAATGTGGTGTTGGTGGAGAAAAATCCGGCCATAGGTGGGCGTACTTCTCAGCTATACCGCTATTTTCCCAAGCTGTGTCATCCGATTTGCGGCCTGGAGATCAACCTGCGCCGGCTCAAGTCCAATCCGCGTATCCGTCTGCTGACCATGGCGGAGGTCACCGGCATCACCGGCGCCAAAGGCGACTACACCGCCACCATCAGAATCACGCCACGTTATGTCAACGCCAACTGTACTGCCTGCGGTGATTGCGCCAAGGCAGTAGACGCCGAGATACCCAACCCGTTTAATTATGGCCTGAACACAATGAAGGCGGCTTATCTGCCCAACAAGATGGCTTATCCGATGCGCTTTGTACTGGATAAATCCATTATCGGCACGCCGGACGCCGACAAGGCCAAGGCGGCATGCAAATACAACGCCATCGACCTCGACATGCAGGAAGAAACCGTGCAGATCAAGGCCGGTGCCGTGGTCTGGGCGACCGGCTGGCAGCCCTACGACGCCAACAAGATTCAGCCTTACGGTTACGACCGTTTCAAGAATGTGATTACCAGCGTGGAATTCGAGCGCCTGGCCGATCCGCATGGCCCCACCGGCGGCAAGATTCTGCGTCCGTCGGATGGCAAGGAAGCGAAGAATGTCGCCTTTATACAGTGTGCCGGTTCGCGTGACGAAAATCATCTGCGCCACTGCTCGCGTATTTGCTGCATGGCCTCACTCAAACAGACCAGCTATGTGCAGGAACATTTTGGTGATGAGGGCAAGTCCACCATCTATTATATCGATATTCGCGCCATCGACCGTTTCGAGGATTTCTACGCCAAGGTGCAGGCCAATCCCAACGTCAGTTTCATCAAATCCAAAGTGGCCAAGGTCACCCAGGACGACGCCAGCGGCGATGTGATCCTGCATGGTGTGAACACCGAGGGCTATCATCGGTATGCCACTGCCCACGACTTGTGCGTGCTGGCGGTGGGTATGGAACCGTCGGTGAAGGGCGTCAATATCCCGGCGGAAATCCTTGCCGATTCCAGTGGTTTTATCGAGGCTGATCCAGCCAACGGCGCATTCTTTGGCGCCGGTTGCGCATCCAACGCGCTGGACGTGAATCGCTCGGTGCAATCGGCTACAGCGGCGGCGTTGCGGGCGATTCAGGTAGTCAACAGAGTAGCAAAGGCGGAGGTTTAACCCATGGCTGTAGAGAAAAAGGTTGCCGCGTATATCTGTCAGGGCTGTGGTCTGGGCGAGCGCCTGGATACCGCTGCACTGGTTGATGTGGTCAAAAAAGAAGGCAAAATTCAGCAAGTCAAATCCCACCCCTTCCTGTGCAGCAGCGAAGGCGTGGCGACGATCCAGAACGACATCGACAACGATGGCGTGAGCCATATCATGATCGGCGCCTGTTCGCGCCGCGCCAAGACCGACGCGTTTAATTTCCCCGGTGTGGCGATGTCCCGTGCCAACTTGCGCGAAGGCGTGATCTGGATCCGTCCTGATACAGAGGAAGCCCGCGAAACCACGCAGGAAATGGCCGAAGACTACCTGCGCATGGGTAGTGCAGAAATCAAGGCGATGCGTCAGCCGGAAGGTAATCCCAACACAGGTACAAGCAAGACATTACTGGTTGTCGGTGGCGGCATCACCGGCATGACCGCAGCGCTGGAGGCGGCCAAAGCCGGCTATCCGGTAGTGCTGGTGGAGAAGTCCGGCCAGCTCGGCGGCTGGGCGGCCAAGCTGCATATGCGCGTACCTTCGCACGAGCCCTACAAGGCGCCGGTGGATAACGGTGTGGCAGGGATGGTGTCGGCCATCGAAGCCGATCCCAACATCAAGGTTTACCTGAATGCAACACTCGCCAAAACCAGCGGTGCGCCGGGCCGTTTCCAGGCGGAAATTGCCACTGAATCCGGCAGCATGGCGACCGAAGACGTAGGCGCGATTGTTCAGGCTACCGGTTTTACGCTTTACGACGCCAACAAACTGCCCGAGCTCGGATATGGCGCATCGCCGAATGTGGTGGATCAGGGCGGCCTGGAGCAGCTGGCACGGGAAGCGGCTGAACGCGGCGGCCCGATTCTGCGTCCGTCCGACGGCCAGCCGGTAAAATCGGTGGTATTCGTGCAATGCGCCGGTCAGCGTGACGCCAGCGGCACGCATCTGGCCTACTGCTCCGGCCATTGCTGCAATACCAGCATCAAGCAGGCGATGTATTTCAAGGACGCCAACGCCGACATCGACACTACCGTGCTCTACACCGATCTGCGCACGCCCGGCAACGGCGAGGATTTCTATCGTAGCGCGCAGGAAAAGGGCGTGATTTTTACCAAGGGTAAAGTGGCTTCGGTGCAACCTGCCGGTAATACCTGCAAGGTGAATTTTCATGACTTGATTCTGGGTGACGAAAACGCCAGCATCGAAAATGCAGATCTGGTGGTACTCGCCACCGGCCAGGTGCCTAACTCGGGGGTGAACATCGATTTCAAGGCGGTGGAAGGTGAAGAAGCAGCCGCCGAGGTGGAGAAAAAAACCATCTCCATCCTTAACCTGGACTACCGCCAGGGCAAGGACGTGCCGCAGCTGAAATACGGCTTCACCGATTCCCACTTTATTTGCTTTCCCTACGAAACGCGCCGCACCGGCATCTACACGGCCGGCCCGGTTCGGCGTCCGATGGATATCGCCCAGGCCAAGGAAGACGCCACCGGTGCCACACTCAAGGCGATCCAGGCGCTGGAGAACGCCGCCATCGGCAGCGCCGCGCACCCGCGCTCGGGCGACCTGTCCTACCCCTCGGTGCGGCTGGAAGGATGTACCCAGTGCAAGCGTTGCACGGTGGAGTGCCCGTTCGGCGCGATTGACGAAGACGAAAAACGCTACCCGTTGTTCAACGAGTCGCGCTGCCGCCGCTGCGGAACCTGTATGGGTGCCTGCCCGGTACGGGTGATTTCGTTCGAGAACTACTCGGTGGACACGGTGGGTAGCCAGATCAAGGCAGTGAGCATCCCGGACGAATTCTCCGAAAAGCCGCGCATTCTGGTGCTGGCGTGCGAGAACGATGCCTATCCGGCCATGGACATGGCGGCGATGAACCGCACTGAAACCAGCTCGTTCGTGCGCGTGGTGCCGGTGCGCTGCCTGGGTTCGGTCAATACCATCTGGATTACCGACGCGCTCAACTCCGGTTACGATGGCGTGATGCTGATGGGCTGTAAACACGGCGACGAGTACCAGTGCCATTTCGTGAAAGGTTCCGAGCTGGCCAACTACCGCATGAGTAAAATCGACGACACCTTGAAGGGCTTCAACCTGGAAACCGACCGGGTACAGACCTACGAAGTGGCGATTACCGACATTGACCGCGTGCCGAAGCTGATCAACGACTTCGAGAAACGCATGTTCGAAATCGGCATGAGCCCGTTCAAAGGCTTCTAGGAGAACAGCGCGATGAGTAATTTAAGCAGTCAGGCCGCGGCCCAATACAACAATAACTTCCTCAAGGAAGTCGAGTCCATGGTGGAGGAGGGCAACTGGGTCAAGATGTGCATGCAATGCGGCGTATGCTCCGGTTCCTGCCCCACCAATTTCCAAGCCGGATGGGATCATCCACCGCAGGAAATTTTCATGATGATTCGCGCCGGCAAGCGTGAAGAAGTCCTGACTTCGCAGTCCATGTGGATGTGCACTTCATGCTACAACTGCATCGTGCGCTGCCCGCGCAAGTTGCCGATTACCCACATCATGCACGGACTCGCCAACTACGCGCATCGTTTGGGGCTGGCGCCAAAGAACCAGCCCACCCGGCATTTCGCCAAGCTGTTCTGGAACAACTGTATCCAGACCGGCCGCGTCAATGAACTGAAGCTCTCGCTGGGCTTGTATTTCAGGGATGGTTTCAAACAGGGAATTATCAATGGCTTGGCGATGAAGGATGTCGCGCTGGGTTTACTGAAAGCCAAGCGGCTGAATCCTTTCGAGCTATTCAAGGCACATGGTTGCAAAGACCAGAAAGGCATTCACGCCATGTTGAAGAAGGCGCATGAAATCGAAGAACGCCGCAAGGCAATCAAAGCGGCTTAAGGAGCACTGAAAATGGCCAAGAAAGAATACGCATTTTACCCCGGCTGCTCATCGCAGCGTGGTGCATCGGCATCCAATTACCTCAAGTCGGTGGATGCGATGTGCAAGACACTCGACATCAAGCTCACCGAAATTCCGGACTGGAATTGCTGCGGCGCATCCATCGGCTATGCAGAAGGCGGTGAACTGCCGCGCCATGTGATGAACGCGCGCAACTTCGCGCTGGCTGAGCAAAACCTGCCCGGCCAGGAAATTGTTGCAACCTGTGCTGCCTGCTGGCTTGGTGCACGCGAGACCAAAGAGAGGCTCGATGCCTCCTCGCAATTGATGGCCGATACCAATGAAGCGCTCAAGGAAGCCGGCCTCGAATACAAGGGTGAATCCGATATCCGTCACATGGTCGAAGTGCTGATCGAAGATTTCGGTTACGACGAGCTGAAAAAACCCGTGGTGAAATCGCTGGAAGGCATCAAGTTCGCCGGTTATGTAGGTTGCCAGACCAACCGTCCGTTCGGTATCGATGGTGAATCCTTTGAGAACCCCATGTACCTCGACAAGCTGGTGGAAATGGTCGGTGGTGAAGCGCTCACCGGCTACGATCAGAAAGTCACCTGTTGCGGTGGCGCGCTGGCTTTTTCAGAACCGGATAAAGCCCAGGCGCAGATCAAGGACATAGTTGAGTCCGCCTATGACCACGGCGCCGAGATGATCGTCACGCCATGCCCATTGTGCCAGGCCAATGTGGAGATATATCAGGGCGCCATCAACAAAAAATATGGCAAAAAATTCAACATCCCGGTGATGTATTACAGTCAGTTGATGACGGTCGCGTATGGCGGTTCTGCCAAGGACGCCGGACTGGATGGGCAGGTAATTCGTGCCAAACGGCTGGAAGAAATCGCCGCCAAGCGTTAAGCTGGTTCACATCCATTGACACAGGGGCGTTTGCCCCTGTTTTTGTTTATCAGGACGGAGCATTATGCATCAACCAAAAACCATGGACGAGTTGATTGATCTCGTGCATCAGGCTGTTTACGAAGTCGACGAACTGCGCGCCTGCATTGAAGATGAGCCGGAAGAAATGGAACGCTACCTGCCGTTTATTGACCAGCTTGACGTGCAATTACGCAAGCTGTTTGATGACATGACCGCCGGGCGTTATGCCTGTCCGGCCCAAACCGATCTTGAGTTCATGCCGCTGGTGCAAAAATGGGGCCGGGATATTCCGTTCAAGCCACTTTTATTGGCAATAAATCAGGCACACCGGAACGGATTTCGCGCTTAGCCGTCCTATTCGATAGAATATTCACATCTATCGAAGACAGGATGACTGATGCAACTCAACCAAGCTCAAGCCCACCCTCTCGGTTTCGTGCATGACATGGACGAAACCGCTTTACATAATGCTCAGCAAGATACCGCGCTGCAACTGGAACTGGCTACTTACTTCGGCGATACACTGAAGGATGGCTCGAAAGCACCGGAAATGGCCGTGATTCCGGCAGGCTGGTTCGAGATGGGATCGCCCGGTCACGAGCCGGGACATGAGCCGAATGAGTCGCCACAACACTATGTGCAAATCAGCCGGGCTTTTGCGATCGGCCGCTATACCGTCACGGCGGAGGAATGGGCGCGGTTTCGTGCGGCCACTGGCTGGAGTCAGGTGCGTGAACTGATCCAGGCGCACGGGCGCGAGCCAGTAGTCAATATTCGTATGGCGGATGCACTGTTATTTATTGCCTGGTTGAATCAGGAGACCGGCCAGCTATACCGGCTACCCAGCGAAGCTGAATGGGAATACGCCGCACGAGCCGGTACCCGTACCCCATTTCATTATGGCGATTACGCCAGCTGCCGTGATGTGTTGTTCAAACCGATGTTTCCTTTCCCTGAAAAAACCAAAAAACGCCGCAGCTTCTTTCCTCAATGCGGTCAGATGATGTGGGCAATGGAAGTCGGCACCAAACCACCCAACCTGTGGGGGCTGCATGACATGCACGGGAATGTCTGGGAAATGACTGCCAGCCCTTGGCAACCGGATTACTTTCAGGCACCTGCAGACGGCCATAGCTTGCCCGGGCACGCCGGGAACAAGCGTATCGTGGTCAAAGGCGGCTCATGGTTTGATCCCGCCACGGCCGCGCGTAGCGCAGCACGGCGCTCGCGACTGCGTGACGAACTGGACGTCAATCTCGGCTTCAGACTGGTGCGGGAAATATAGATCTAAACCAAGGTCGAGCTGCCCTGATGACCGTGCGCCGGAATTCAATTCCTGAGTACACAATTTTTTTCCACCATGGAACCATGCACCGGGTTCGCTTGTCTTTTGAATGAAAAAATAAAAATCATTCTCATTCATTTGCTGGTACATGAAGATGGACACCCATGGGGTATCGACCCGAGCTCGCCTGACAGCCTTTTTCGCGGTGGCTGGTCCTGGTCTGGTGGTAATGCTGGCCGATACGGATGCCGGCAGTGTGATAACCGCGGCGCAGAGCGGGGCGCAATGGGGGTATAAGCTGCTGGCATTGCAACTGCTGCTGATCCCGATTCTGTATCTGGTACAGGAACTGACCTTGCGTCTTGGGTTGCTCACCGGGCGCGGTCATGGTGAATTGATCAGGCAGCATTTCGGCCGGGGTTGGGCGTGGTTATCGGTTTCTACATTGCTGGTATCCTGCCTCGGGGCGCTGATTACGGAAATGAGCGGCATCGCCGGTGTGGGTGCGTTGTACGGCATACCCATCTGGATCAGCGTGCTGGCCACATTGGGATTCCTGATGACCATGGTCATTTCCGGATCATACCGCTCGGTAGAACGCGTCGCGGTAGCCATTGGCCTGTTTGAACTGGCTTTTGTCTATGTCGCGGTGGTGTCCCGTCCGGATCCTTCTGCCGTACTCCACGGACTTGCCAGCCTGCCGCTGGGCGATCACGGTTACCTCTATCTGGTCGCGGCCAATATCGGAGCGGTGATCATGCCATGGATGATTTTCTATCAACAATCAGCGGTGGTCGATAAGGGCTTGAAGCCGCATCATCTACCGGCTGCACGTTGGGATACGGCGATCGGTGCCGTGGTCACGCAAGCCATCATGGCAGCTATCCTTATCGCGGTAGCAGCCACTTTCGGACGCAGTGGCGGGACATACAGACTCGATACAGTACAGCAGATTTCGCATGCGTTGACGCCATACCTGGGCGTGGCAAATGGCCGGCTGATGTTCGCCATGGGCATGCTGGGCGCATCACTGGTGGCGGCAATTGTCGTGTCGCTCACCGCCGCCTGGGGCTTGGGTGAAGTCACCGGTTATAAACACTCGCTCGAGCACCATCCGCGCGAAGCGCCGTGGTTTTATCTGGTTTTTGTTGCGGTACTGGTGGCCAGTGGGCTGCTGGTGAGTTCGGGAGTGAATCTGGTTGACCTAAGCGTGGGCGTGGAGGTCATGAATGCATTGCTGTTGCCTGTTGTGCTGGGTTTTCTCTATGTTCTTGCGCGACGTGCGCTGCCACATGGTAACCAGCTTCGAGGTGCTTATGCAGTCATGGTGGCATTAACGATTACGCTAACCGCCGGACTGGGTGTGTGGGGCGGGTTAACCGGACTATTCGGCTGATTCAGGAAGCATCAGGATCCCGTGGACGCTCAAGGGCGATTGGTGCCTTGCCCATTGAGATTCCACGCGACCGCGACGGCAGCTTCGAGCCGCAGCTCATTGCCAAACACCAGACCCGCTGGGCCGGCTTTGACGACAAGATCCTGTCGCTGTACGCCCGCGGCAT
>NZ_JBTSEG010000027.1:0-37162 GCF_054605375.1 Sulfuriferula sp.
GGCTTTATCGCCCGTCCGGTGGAATGACGTGTTAGCCGCGACACGCTGAAAACGCGGCACAACTGAAAGGAACAGCATGGAACTGCAACCACACCAACAGCGCGTAGTTGATGAGAAGACCGAACTGGACAAGAAGGCCACCGCACTCAGCAACTTTATCGGGAACAGCCCGATTTTTGAAACGCTGGACGCCGCAGAACAGGAGCGCCTGAAACAACAGAACGACGTGATGTGGCAATACTCCGAGATTCTAGGCGCACGGATCGCGGCTTTCTGATTTACGGCCTGCCGCTGGCGTGTGCTGGCGGCGGCTAACTAGATATAGACAACACCCAGCACAGTCTCCAATGTCGCCTATATCGTTTTTGTATTGCGCAACTGATTGATTATTTTAACGATGGCTATTTTATACAAGCCTAAAAATATGCGGATGAAGGAGGAATAGAGATGGCACTGCACCCGTGGAACGAGGATAAAACGCTAGGTAAAATACCTTGTCAGACAGACCAAGATTCTTGGAAATGCCCATCATGCACACAAAGTGCCAAAAACTAGCACCTTCTGCATAATGTGTACAAATTTCTGACAATTTTGCACACATTCACCACGAAATGTGCAAATAGCACACTATTTCCCTGTAACGCTCATTGCCCAATCGTGGCAGGTCTGCGCATACGCAGCTACTTGATCGGCGTCGTAGGCGAAGGTGAGAAGAAATTCCGCAGCCGTATCTGATAATCGGGCTGGCTCGGTGGTGGTAGCTGTATCGATGCCGGTGGAGCCGGTATCTTTGGACACCGTGCCACTACAGGCGGTACGACTACCGGGGTCGCGCAGCCCTGCACCAGTAGCGAGCTTGCGATTAACAGCAAGGGCAGCATCAATAGCCTTTTTGGACTGTGCATTTTGAATCTCCAGTTGATCTTTGGTTGATTGCAGGGATTGCTCTACTGCGGCAGCTTTATCATTGGCTGCTTGAAGCGCTTTGGATGCGGCTTGTGATATTGCCAGCGTCTGAGCCGCATATGCTGCGCTGTCGGCTTGGTATTGCCGGTGCTGAGCGTAGATATACGTCCCGCCAAATAATGCAGCCACGGCGATAATAGAGGCAATTAGTCGGTATGGTGCAAAGGCTGCGAATAGTCCAGCAAACATTATGGCGCCTCCGTTTTCTGTTTCATGCCCAGCGCAGCACCGCCTGCCGCCAGTACCGCTGCCAGACCTCCTCCGTAGCTCATTGCGTCAAACGCCTGGTGGTTTTTGATAATCGCCCATCCAGCCAGGAAGCAGAACGTCAGCACGCCAAGCGCCCACAGGATGCGGCCAATGTCGTAATCGTTGCCGTTGGCAATGGTGAAGCTGTCTTTCAGGATTTTGGTAATGGCGTTCATACAGCCTCCAATTTGTGCTTATTGATAACCGATATCAGCTTTTGCGCGTATCGAATATCCGTCGCATAGCCTGCATCAGCTACAGCCTGTGCAAATCCGATGCTGTCTTTATGCTCAAACGCCTTGCGATACCGAGGATTGTCACGTAGAAACATGGCGTGATCTTCCAGTGATTCAGACCATGTTTTATACCTGCGCCACTTCGCCATTTCGGTGCGCACGACGCCGTTCTTGTCTTGTTCTTTGGTTGGTAACAGAACCGTATCGCCATGCCACGACGGATCAGCCTTGACACCAAAAAGATTGAAACATGCGCGGCTCAGTCTGCTGGTGGCCCATCCAGATTCGAGCGCAGCCTGCGCAATCGTGAAGCCAGCAGGGATGCCGTATTTCTCTTCGCAAGCCTTGGCTCCAGGCGTCAGTGCGGTGATGAAGTCTTCAGGTAGCATTATCTAACTCCATAACTGATACGGCGCATGCGATGGTCGCGCTCCCAATCGTCTCGGCATTCCACCCCAGGACAGAACAGCGCAGAGCCGCGCACTGGAGTTTCGCACCAATGGCAATAGCCGACCGGCTGCAATACCGAGTACCGGAAAGCCTCGGCCTCAGCGCGCATGATTTCTTCGCGCATGGTTCCTTCATCATTTGGGTCCATACACTAGCCTTTTCGCTGCTGCTACTTCATTCAAAAACGCCTGCCTGCAATGGTCAGGCTGAATCTGGTCCAGAATCTTGACCAGCAACATCCAGCGCGCATCTCCCCGGCTCATCCAGGCTCGAGCACTGATTGTTTGCGTTGGGTTGCCACGGGCTAACGCGTTCCAAAGCTGGTCGATCCCAATCAGGATATTGCGCGTAGTATTGCCACCCGGTAGTAACAGCAGGACAGGAACAATCAGCACAGTAGGGATCAGGCACAGTGCGACGCCTCCCCATACCACAAGGTTGTCAACTAGGCGCATTGTTTCCTCAGAAAGAAAAGTGATGTTTTGTTACTTTGGAGCGATCTTGTCGGCAAGGTCTTTGCGGACTTGCTCAAGTGCGCTGTGCGCCTGTACCAGCTTGGCTTGCAGCTTTGCATTGGCTGCGGTGGCTTCGGCGCGGTAGGCGGCGTGCGCCTTGTCCAGTTCGGCCTTGACCTCTTCCACCCCGGCCTTGACTTTGGCCGCTACCTCGCTGCCCATGTATTTTTCAACGACTGCCGCGGAGATTAGCAGGCCGATTACTACGCCGATTACAAATGAGATAAGCATGGTGTTACTCCTAATTAGGGCATAAAAAAAGCCGCTAGGCGGCGACGTGTTGCGGGGTCATTTACAGGGTCATTTACGGGGTCATTTCTTCCTGCGTAGGAACTTGAGATAATTCGCACCCTCGTCAGCATCCCAAAATACTTTGATCAGGTCCGGGCTTTGCGGGTCAAGGTCTGGATTGATGACGGTTACAGCGCACGGGCTTAGGGCTTGATCCCGGAAACCCTTTTCCCTTGCATATCGGTCATATACCTTGTAACTGGCAATCTGTAGCGCGTGCATGGTGATGCCGCTGTCCGGGTCTTTGAGTACGCCATATCCGCTTACGTGCTTGTGACCGCATACAGCCACATGGTCGCGGATGCCAAAGTGCAGCGCCTTGGTCGCGCCGTGTACCGGGTTGTACATGCTATGGCCGGTGAAGTCGTGGCGCGCATTGATGCGCACGTGTTTCCCATTCGGGAAGTTGAGTTGCAGCCGCGCTTCGCTGTCCTGATAGGTCGCGTTTATCTCTCCAGCAATCCAGCGTATCGGGTCGCCATCGCCAGACCATGCGTCATGGTTGCCGCCGATCATGTACATCCAGTTCGTGCCGCGAATAAACCATTCCGCAAGCTGCCATGACTCGGCTGCGCTGGTGGACTGTGCCGCGTAGAGCCGAGCGAGACGCCCTACCCAGTTGTTCGTCGTGTCGCCGATGTTGGCACCGTAAAGCCCCTCTACGGTATTGGTCAGGTGCATGTGGTGTTCGAGCAATGACAAGTCAGTGCCGTCATCGTCAACGTGCGGGTCGCCGTAATGCAATATCCCGATAGCGCCAGTTTTCTTGATCTTGATGGGAATGAGCTTGCGGGCTTCCTCGTGTTTTTTCTTCTGCGCGAACTGGCGTTTTCTGCGTTCTACCAAGTCCTCGACCGGCAGGAGTGCGTCGGGTATTTCGGCTATTTCAAACTCCGGCGCTTCCGCCACTTCCAGCCGCACAACGTACTGATTTATCCAGCGCCTGACCGTCGATGCCGGTTCCCCAATATTTCGCGCAAATGACTCGATTGGCGGTTTTTTTGCTGCGCACCATTTCTGATACATCGCCCTTACTTCGTCTGCTTTCGGCATCGCGGATGGCATTTTATTGGAGTACCTTTTGTGCTGTGTAAAAAGACAGGACAGGCTCGCTATCCTCAAACTCGACAACAACGTAAAGCGTCTGCGTGCCAAAGGTAAACGTCACTGCCTCGAACTCCTCGCTATACTCGGCGCTGGTGCATCCGGTAATGGCTTGCAGACCGGCTTCGTCGGTTATGGGGGTCATGGCTATCTGTCCACCTTGCGGCTGAGCTTGTCCTCGATCCTGTCCAGCTTAGCGAATAGGGCGTCGTATTTGGCATCGACCTCATGGCGTTTTATGTAATCGCCTGCTACAAGGATTTCAATTTTTTGCACCTTATCAGCTAGATCCATGTCTGCCTGCTTCAAGTCTCGATTGGATTCCCACAAAATGCGAATCAGCCATCCTAAAAGCAGATTAATGGCGCCGATGACAATCTCAAACAGATGCGTTGTTTCCATAGGAAGCCTTATTGATGGCGAAAAAAAAGCCGCAATCAAGCGGCTTACGTGGTTAGTTCGGTTACATCATGCCGAACAGGATAAACAGGCTGGCGGCAATTCCTCCGCGCAGAAACTCGGCCTTTTCCCAATCCGATTTCAACAAGTATCTGGCGACCAGAATCGCGCCGGGGAAGGCGATGGCATAGGCAGGCAGCGCCCATATCAGCCGATGGTCGAAGTACGCCAGCAGAGATACCGGCAGCCCCCACATCACACCGCGCACAATGCAGGCCAGCAGCGCATTGGTTTTCAGCATCCCGACTTGCCACCGTTCCGGCTCGCCCTGGTCAGTGCCGCCATTGAGTAGCGCTCCCATTGGCTGCGATAGCCCCGGACTCGCCCCGGCAATAATCGCCAGCATAATGGGCAACGTCAGCCAGTCCAGCACATGTCCAGATAGCGCCGCAAACGTCCAGCCGAGAAAGATGTAAGCGGGCAGCCTGTGGTTACTGTCGAAATACCAGATGCGGATTCTGTCGCCACGTACCCGGTCAGCAACCGCGGACAGGAAGATCAGGAATGGGATCATGTTTCATGTTCCCGCCGGATAGGCCGGTTTGGCAGGCAATGGTTGTGTTGGGTCTCCCGATTCCGCGCCGACGATGGACCGCAGGCTGGCCCGGTAGCTTACCCATGCGACGGGAACCGCCACGCTGTTTTCCACACAGCGGATTATCGTCGTGTCAGACGCGGCTAATGCGGCACGGGCCTGCGCTTGATAAGTGGCCCATGCAGCCGCATCAGCGGATGCCTTTAGTTCTGCTGTGGTAGGGACAGGCAGGGTATAGGGCACCAGCGTCGCAGGGGTAGACGGAAACGCGTGAATATCAGCTACATCGTCTTCGAACTGCCAAACTTGCCCAGTTACTGTGTCTTTGAATGTCTGCATTTAATTACCTCAGTTCGTAGATAAAGCAGTTGTTCGTCGTGTCGTAGCGATACGTTGACCCGTTCGGAATGACAGATGAAATTGTTCCGCCACCTGCGATCGTGTTTTGCTGCTGCGTACCTACAGGAAGGCCGTCTATAACCAGGTTGGTGTAGCCCGATGAGGCTTGTTGACTTCTGATACTGATGAAGATGGCCTTCCCCGTGCTGTTCGTGTACGTCACCCCGGAAGCCCGGCTGCCGGTTACTTCTTGCCAAGATTGTCCCAGCGTAAAAGCCTGCCCATACGCCACTGGCTGATTGGCGACGGTCGCGTTCTGAATAATGTTTTTGCCTGTGGTCCGAATGACATCCCACCCCGCGCCCGCCCCATTGGAAAGAAGTTCCAGCGTGCAATACGGTGGTAGTTCGTAGGTCAGCCCGGTATTAATTGCTGTCCCATCCGGCAGCCGGATGTAAATCCCGCTGGGGATAGTGACATAGCAGGATGTGGCGGAGTCCGCGAAAAACGTGACGTTGCCACCCGCAGGGGCGTTAGGGAGGGTGACCGTAATGCCGCTCAGTAAGGAATAACTCTGCCCGAGAACCTGAGACGTTGTCAGGGTGGTATCGGCACCAAATGCGCCTTGCGTGGAATAGGATATTGGGGTGTAGAGGGCGTCTGCCAGCGTCTTGTTGACGGCATGGCTGCCAGCAGTTGCAGCGGCTACATCGAATGTCTGCGCGGAATTACCTGCCAGCGCAGCATATCCAGTGCTTGCGCCATAAAATACGCATTTCCAGTTACCGGCGCCCAGCGAGACAAATAAAGCCGTGTCACCGGCAGCCGTCACCTTGTCCACGGCGCCCGGCAAGATCATGCTGGTTGCGTTGTAGGTAATTGTCAGCGCACTGTCAAACGTGATAATCTTGTAAATACCCGCATCCACTGTGCCGAATGAATTGATGCCGATTGCTCCGGTCACAGTTAGAAAGGTCGCGTCAAGGCTGCCCAGATCGGTAGTGGATGCAGAGGCGATGCTTCCTGAAGCGGCAAGCGTGCGGACATCGGCCATGACCTGGCGCATGACGTTGTTGATGTCAGACATTGCCCAGCCTTCAGGCGCTCCATTAGGAGGAGGAGAAGTGTTTGACGCGGCAGTGGTGCTCCAGTTTTTAATAGGCATTGGTAACCTTTAGACGAAAAAAAACCTGCGTAATGCAGGCTGGGAGGTAGTTATGAATGACGAACAATTTATCCGTATTATTTACGTGGTTGTGCTATCTGCGCTGTTTTACGGGTATCTATTTCCGATTATTTATGAGGCCTATCGCAAGTGGATTCAGAACGGGTGCAAGTTTCCTAATTTCTTTCGCGGTAAGAGGAGCTGAGGCGCCACGTTTGCTGATTGAGGCCACAAGCGCCTTTTGCATTGCCGGGGTGTACGCTCCCATTCCAAGCACCGTACCTACAACAGTTGCGATAGGATTAGCGATTGCTCCAGCACCTTGCAGCATAGGCATCATGCGCCCACCCGTACCCGAATCAGGGTAGGTGTTCTCCAGCACCCGTTGACCCGCCGCGCCCAGTTCCTGGCCAAGCGCAGACCCGCGTGAGAAATCTCTCCCGCGCGCTGCCTTGGAGTTCGATTTAATGGCTCCCAAGTATTGGCCTGGCGTAAATATTCCATCGTTCACTGTAGAGCTTTTTGCGGCACCCTCAACCCGTACCAGCTTGGCCCATGCTGCGTTTGCCTTTTCCAGGCCTGCGGCATAAACAGGATTCTGTCGAGCTGCCTGATCGCGTAGAATGCTCTGCGCTTCCAGTAAAGCATCGCCCAGTTCACGCTCGCTCGCCATGGCGGATTTTCCGTAACTTGCCGCTTTTGCTCCCAGTTCAGAATCAACCATCTTGAATGTTTCGGCAGTCATGCCATGTTTAGGCGACATACGCTGAAGCATGACATTATTCACAATTCGGTTAAATTGTTTCCTGGTTGGTTCTGGCATGTTGGTAGCCATAGACTGCAGGTTGGTCAGTTTGGCTCTCCCTATGTTGTCGAGTGAGACACCTTTCAGGCCTGCCAGCGCATCATCATATGCGTTTGAAATTATATCCCCTGCCTGTTTTACACCAGAATATCCAATATCATTGACCTTGCCTCCAACTGGTGCAAGTGCATCGTTAATCACAGCCTTATTGAACTGGTTGCGCGCTCTCTCCCGTGCATTTTTGATAGAGTCTCCCACCCCGAACAGGCTAGTGGCTTTCTGCTCTGCGGTATTCGCCATGCCGCCAAGCGCCTGCCCAATAGTCGGATTGACGCCTTTAGACCTGAGTAGCGCAATATCTGGATTGACTGATGCGCGAGGGCTGACCATACGAGCGACTCCACCGGCTACCATGGGCAGCGCACCCCCCACGGCCATACCTGTATTCCCCTGCTTCGCCTTCTCGTTCCAGTAGTCACCTTGCGTAACCGGCATAGCCATAGACTGACCGGCACCAATCGCAGCACCTTGAATCACTCTCTGCGCTAGTGTTGCGACTTGTGGCGCTTTAAGGGCCATCAATACATTGATTGGGCTTACAACATTGCCGGCGATGCGCGGAAGGTCTATTCCCCCGCCTTGGCGCTGTTGGTAGTCAGCTTCATTTTTTGAGATCGCGGCATTAAATCCCCCGGAACCAATTTTAGGAAGCAGCCCTGTTTTATTCGCGATAAAGTCATTCAGATGATCGCCAGCATTCTGTACTGATTTTGGGAGCATGTTATACGCGCCCTGCGCTAACCCGGTGACTGGGTCGTATATGCCACGCAACAGACCTTCTCCAGGGAAAGTAGTCTTTGGTGCATCAACAGCAGCAGGCACATTACTCGCAGCAGACGTATCGCCAGCAGCGCGCATTCTGGCTGCGGCCAGCGCCATCGCGCGCTGCTGATCAAGCGTCATTTCTGCCATAACTTGCGCTCCTCGGGAGTCATGTATTGCCACAACTTGGCGTCAACGCCAGCGGGCGGCTTCTTCGGCAATTCCTTGACTGTTTTTGGCTTTGCGTTCTGTGTCATTTCAGCCGCTATTTGCGCATCTGACATCCCAGCCGCACGGCGCGATTTGATGAAGTCTGACTCAGACTGTGTCGGCTGTACTGATGGTATCTGATCATTCTGTCCTGACCATTGGCGATTATATGCACCAGACATCCTGTCTTTTGCGGCGCTCGTGTAATCGATGATCTTTTGCAGACTGGCTTTGGCTTGTTCAACAGACTGTGATTTTTCAAGCGCAGCAAGGTTTTCTTGCAACAACTTGTTTTCCATATCGGTAACCTGGCCCAATGCCCCCCCAGTCTTGGAGTTATTGCGCATTTCTTGAAGCACACTAAATCCCACTTGAGATTTTAGCGTGTTCAGCAAGGCGGCGGCATTGGCCGCCTCTGATCCGGGGATGTTTGGAATCGCTCCACGTATTCCATACACACCAGCCAAGCCCGGTGAATGCAATACTTCATTGGCCGCAGCCGCAAGCCTGTCCATTGAATTAAAACTACTGGATAATGCGGTCTCGTCTTTATTCTTTTGCGCCTGTATTTTCAGGTCTGCCATAGGCGTCACGCCTGGCACAATCGATGGCGCACCGCCGCCCTTGCTGGGCTGGAAAAATACCGGCTTACCGTCTGGCCCCAAACCGGCTACGGGGGAACCGTAGTTGTTCATCTGCGCGGCGGGCGCATGCGTGGCATTTTTCTGGATGGCTTCATCGTACAGCGCGCGATTAGGATCGCCCGGTGGCAGCGCATCCCGTTCCGCAATCAACTTTCCGATCGCCGAGGCATTCTGTGTTGGGTTTGCCGGGACGGCAGCAATCTGCTTGCCATCCGCGCTAAATCTCACCTGGCCGGGCGAAAGGGAATACGCCTCAGGCGCTTTGGGTTCTTGCTGCTTGGCATAGTAATCCATTGCCAGCTTCTGCAACTCGGGCGGCGCATCGGGTGAAGCCATGATATGTTGCGCCATGGCGCCGAAATCAAAACTCGCCGGTTGCCCGGGTTGCTCTGCTTGAGTCTGTACAGGCTGTTCGGGCAACGGCGCATCATAAGGCGTTGCCATGCTATTGATCGCCTTATTCTGATCGGCAGCCATATTGGCATAATCAGCATTGCCGGTAGTGCCGCCAATGCTGTATTTAGCAGGGATGGCAGGAACGGCTGGCTTGGTTGCCGCCTTCACCATGTTTTGACGGGCGAGGCTGTCGTTATAAGCCTTGAGCTTGTCCTGATACGACTTGACCCCAGCCCCAAGGCCTTGCCCCAATGACGTGCCAAAGTCCTGCGGCCCGCCTGCCAGCATCTGGATACCGGCATTCAACAACCCCTGCCGCAACGCCTGCTGCTTGTTGGGATCGCTTTGCAACATATCTAACAGCCCCATTTAGAACCTCCGACGCATATAGTCTGCCATGCCGACATACGGCTGCTGGCCTTGAATCATTTGCGGCTGTTGTGGCGCATAGGGGTTAGCCGTTGGCAAATATTGCCCCATTGACCTGACTGGCGGAGCTGCCGCCGATGCCCCGCCCTGCGGCTGCTGTGGTTGCGCCATTGCCTTGCCGCCCTGCGCAATCAGCTTGCCGCGCGTCGGCGATAGCTCGCCATTACCCAAAGGCTTCTGCCCCAGCCAGTCCTGCGTTGCGCCAAGATTGCCGTTAGTCTGATAATTCAGGTTGTCGTATAGACCGGCCTGTGTAGACTGGTCAACCACCTGCGCAGGCGCTTGTTGAGCCAGCAAACCGGCGTTGCTGGATAACCCCGCATTCGTTGCGGCGGTTGCGCCTTCCAGTCCGGCATTCTGTGCGGCCAGCATGGATGCCTGTTGTCCACTGGCGAGTAATCCGCTGGTTTCTGCGCCCGCTGCCGCTGCACCAGTAGCCGCAGTTCCTGCCCCTGCCGCAGTTCCAGCCGCACCAGCCGTACCCGCTGCCGCTGCCGCTTCTGCTGCCGTCATCCCTGCCGCTGAGGCTGCTGCGGCTTGTGATGCGGTCAGGCCCAAAGCCGCTGCTTCGGATGCGGTAATGGTTGCGGCGGTTCCTGCCGCTGCCGCCGTACCCGCTGCCGCTGCTCCACCTGCTGCCGCTGCGCCGCTCCCCGCCGCAGCCAGTGCCGCTGCGGTTTCCACGCCGGTCAATTCGCGCCCCTGATTTTGTACATGATGTTTTCCTTAAGCAAGTAAACCGGCAGCAGTCAAACCCGCCCCGACAAGTTGTCCAGTATTGTTACCGCGCCCATAAGCGGTTGTTGTTCCGCCTGCGCCCATTGTGGTCTGTATGGCATTTCCCATCACATCCAGGTTCGTATATGGCGCCTGTTTCGCATCCTGCCAGCGCTTGTACGCGTCAGCCAGATTCTGTTGCTGGAAGGCGCGCTGTGCATCGCCTGCTCCCATCAATGCGCTGGCGTCGGCATAATCCGCACTGGCAAGGCCCGGAGCGGCCTGCATCGTTGCCATCTGGTTCTGCCGCTCGTTGCCATAGTTGGTGCCGTAAATCTGTGTGCCCATGTTTCCAAGTTCTCGCCCAAGCGTATTCTGCGCATTGTTCACGGCAGTCTGGTGCGCTCCAGAGCCGTAACGCCCAGCCAGCGAGAAGGTGGAATTCACCGATGGCATGACCGTATTATTGAAATTATTCTTCATGTCAGTGGCGGCGGCGTTGTAGGTCTTGGATAGCCACGGGTTCGAAGCCGGATCAAGGTATTTACCTTGCAGGGTCTGGTACGCATCGTAATTAGCCATCCCCTGTACCGGGCTACCGTTCGTTGCGCGGTTCCTGACCATACTGAACGCAGTGTTCTGGTCTTGATTCAGTCCGGCTACAGTCTGTCCACCATAGTTCTGATAGGGCGCAGTAGACAAGGCATTGGCGCGGTCAAGATACGGGGCCAGGTAGGGCTTGGTCTCTGCTGGTGGCTCAGCAATAGATTTGCTGGTGGTGCTTCCGCCGCCGCCGCTCATTTGGACTTATCCATGGTTGTTTTCCTCACACATCACATTCATAAATTACCATCGTTGGCTTGAAACCGAGTTTTGCGCCAACCCGCTCCCAACCCTTGCGCGGCGACTGGAATTGGATCTTGACGGCGCCGATATTCGATGCCCAATCCCGTATTGTTTCCATGTTGTCAGAGAAGATATCGCCGCTGGCATCGCCGTAAGTAATCCATAACAGCAGTTTTCTGCCCTCGTTGGTGTCGAGCGACTTGCTTATCAGAAAACCCCTGTAATAACTCTCTGCGGTGACTAGGTGCAGCACCGAATCGCCCGTTTTCAGGCTGAGATACACATCTTCTGGTATCCATCCGCCGGGGGCTTTTTTAGCAGTAATTTCAAGACCGGGCTTGATGGTCTGCCAGACGTTGCGTATGTCTTTCGGGTCTACCCACTGAAACTCTGCTTTCAAGGCTTGATCGATCCGATGTTGGTCGTCGTTAAAACTCCGGTGGTGCTGACCGATACGCGCCAGTACACTCCGGCAGTATCTTTGAGGACAAGGCCTGTTGTAGCGCTGTCGATGATGGCGTCATCCGTCGTATCGACGCCGCGTATCAGGCGATTGGTGCCGTTGAAGTTGGCATTCCAGAATGTCGCAATGGCGCGTATTGCCTCCTGCCATGTCGGGTAAGTGGCGCGTATGCTCATCAGTATTTACCTGCTGGAACAGCTTGGAAATCGACGCCGTAAGCCTTGGAAAATCCACCCGACAGAGTGAGTTTCGCGCGCTGATAACGCGCCGTGTTAAACAGGCAGGCTTCGCCTTCGCTGTTGACTGTTGCGGCGGTGCTGTAACTCACAGCATTTTGTACGTTATTTCTGCCGCCGACCTGAACCTGAGTCGCACCAGTACCTTCCACCATAGGCGTGACCAGTTTGACCGTGGTTTTCATGCCCATGCTGATCTGCGTTTCTGCGGTCTCGATAGTCGCAGTCAATTCCGCGCCATTGAACACAACCGCGCTATGCGTGGTATCAATCCCGGCCAGCAAGGGTTTCCCGCCGATGAATAGCGAAGAATCCGGTGAGGTTGATGCATAGGCTCCGGTATCGGGATTGCCTATCAACGTATCGACTGTATCGGCATCGGCGGACTCGCTGAAAAACGTGAACAGACACTCCAGGTTTCCCGGTTCCGCAGTGCTCCACTTTTTGGCGATCCAGTTGTAGATCAAAAACTTGGTCAGGGATCCGGTTTGCGTCGGATAAGCTACGATATACAGGCTATTGCGCGGATCAATGACCCCATTCATGCGCCAGTAATCGGAAGTCTTGACTTCGTTGAAGAATGATTTATTGACCGTGCCTTCACCGATAGGAATGAGTCCCGCGCCGGACATCTGGTAAAACCCGTCATTGCCGAGGAAGAAAATGAAATCCCCATAGCTGGCGACGCTTCCTCCGGCTGGCGTACCGATACCGCGAATGATCTGGTCAAAGGTAAATATGGTTGTCCCGCCCACATAGGTGCCACGGAAAATGCCTTTTTCCATGAAAATCGTTGCGTATTCTCCGCCGACGATTTTCTGCACCTGACCAATATCCGATTCGCCGAACAAGTCCTGACTATCTGACTGCGTGGAAACGGATGCGACATAATCCGTCGGGTTTTCCAGCGCCGACCATTGCACCCGGTTGGGATAGGCGTTGATGTTTCCGAACATGACAAACCCGCGTACCGTTGCCACGGTCTTGGCTTGTGGAGCCGATGCGGACAGGTCAGCAAAATCTACCGACGTACCCATGACAAAACTCTGCGGAGGGTTGGAGCTGTTGGTGGCGATCACCCGGTCGCCAAAGGTGGTGAAATCCCAGCGCAACTCAGGACCGGTCGTATATCCGCCCAGCTTGCTTACATCTTCCCATGCGGCAGAGGTGATCTTCTGTAGTTTTGCCGCTCCGCCGATAAAGTTGTATGGCGTTCCAGCACTTGACCGGCTTGCAAATGCGCCCAGCGCCGCTTCTGTCGATGCTGGCGTATACGCTACCGGAGCATAGAACGGCCCGTAATAGTCGATATAGGGGACGCAGTTATTCGCTACCGTTGCATGCTGTCCATAGGCCGGAGCGTCGAGCGAAAGGGTGCCAAGAGGGATCATTGATTAACCGGCATTGATCGTGATGGTTGCGGTGAGCTGCCAGCTTTGCGCGCTGGTCTTGGTGCCGAGGGCATCTACCTTGCGGCTCATCATCGTACCGGCTGTGGCTGCGTTGAAGACGCCCCATTCCGCCCATGCAAAATTCGCATCAGCAGTGCCGAACAGGGACCGGAAAGTGATTACGTTCGTGGCAAGCGTTGGATAAGTAGCTTCCATGGCCTTGCGCAGCTTGTTCGTCGCAGCCTGCAAGTCAGTCTGAGCAGCAGCAAAAGCGGTTGTGCTGTCACCGACTCCAAGGTAGCTATTGGCGTTGTTGAAAGCCGTAACTGCGCCTCCAGTGGTAACGGACGCGATGTAATCCCGGTAAGCTGTGGTCATTCCCATGGTGAAACTCCATTCATTATTTGTTCGATTCTGTGTGGGTCTGTAATCGTTTCTTCGCGCTCGATCACTTCAACCGGAACATCGCCCGGCTTGGCATCGCCGTCGAATTTTTCCAGTACCAGCTTGACCGTGATGCTCGGTCCGATATGCTCATGCGACATTATGTGGCGCTCCAATCAGGTGCTGCATTTGTCTTATCTGTCCAAACGGTCGAGGCGTTGTCCTTGGCTGCCCAAACCGTTACAGTCTGTGCTTTCTCTGTCCAGAAGTTGGTTGCCACGACGCTGGCTATCTCTGTAAAGCTCAATGACAATGCATCCGCGACAGCATTGGCTGTAAATGTTGCTGCTGCCGTAGCAGCATCGGTAATGCTGACGACGTAGGTATCTGAACCAGAAATTGCGACCAGCAGCGCGGCGGTATCAGTGACGCTTATTGTTGCAACGTCAGTAACGCTACTGAATAGCAATGACCCCTGCGCCTCACCCAGCGTCAATGTGAATGCATCGGATAGGGCGCTAGAAACTAACGAATCCTGTGCCTCGACGATAGATGGAGTGAGCGTATCGGATGTCAGCAAAGCCGCGATGACAGCGGCGGTATCAGTAACGCTTGGGGTAAGCGTGTCAACGGTATCTGAACGGCTTAATAAATTAATGGACTCTGTAATGCCCGGGGTAAATGTATCAACGGTGTCTGAGCGGCTTAATAAACCGAGCGATTCTGTAACGGAAAATAGGTAACTGTCTGATGCTGTGATGGCTGTGGCTGTGCCGGTGCTGCTGACCAGATACAGCGCACCATAACGCGAGCTCATAAGCTGAGGATGTTCCAGTCAAACGCCCGCGCTGTGCCAGTGGTCTGCGTGATCGAGAATTTGATCTCCGTATCGACCGGGATCGGGATGCTGTATTTGTTCGGGTCGATCTGGATGTTGGAAATCGCACCCACATAGGCGATACGTGACACGCTCGCGCCCTTGGCCTTGGTGTACGCGCGCATCACCAGCGTATCGCCGTTGAGCATGGCATTCGTATCTAAAACCAGCACGTATACCCCGGCTGCTGTGATTGCCGTGCCGAGGAACGTTTCAGTGCCGATGACCGGAGTAGTGCTGCCGGACTGATTGGATGTAACCGCCATTATGTAATCCCCAGTATAGATACGTAGGTGGTTTCGCCCGTACCACCCACGAATGTCGCCCGCATTGATAGGCGGCTGCCGGATGGTATTGGGATGGGTAGAGGCCCCAATAGAGAGGGTCCAGATTGCCCGATGGTGCCAGAAGTTGCCCGGATCAGATACCCGACACCCCCCATGATAATTTGCTCAGCGCCGGCAGCGCCCACAGCAAAATCCAGCGTAGCCTGCGTCTCCGCTCCGGCACCTCCGATAAAAATAATCAGTTTTTTAATATCGGCAGGTGTAGCGGCGATTAACTGTGTCCATGCACTCGATCCTGATGCCGGAATGACCAGCGCTGTCCCGCGTGATGTTGTTAGGTCGGTACCCATGTCGATTAAATTGCCGGCGGGCGGCAGCGCGGTGAATGATCCAGCAAAAAACCCTACCATAATATTGCAGTTGACTGATGCGACATCAGACTGGGCACGCACTGCCACCCTGGTCCCAGCCGGAATGCTCTGCGGGATGGTAAACAACGACCCGAACGAATCAGGGACTGGCTTCGGCCCACAGAAAAGGTTGGGCGCTACAACAATTTCAGAGCCTGCCGCGCCGATAGCAATATCGAACAGCGAATTATTGGTAGTTGCACCACGCAGCTGCACCCACAATCCTGAGTAATCCTGTGGCGTGGAGGCGATAACCTGTAGCCATGCACCCTTGGTATTGGCAGCGCCCGATACCGGGACGAGATATATGCCAGCAGCGTAGCTCGCAGAATCTGTGATGCCCCAGTCGCTCATGCCAGTATCTGCGCAGTCCGGCCAGATGCCAGGATACCGATGGAGGTGGCGTAGGCGAACCCGTTTTGCGTAAATGTATCGTTCGGATCCACCGAATCAGCGGCGCGGAACATTTCCCAAAAATACTCGATATTGGCGTCCGTGCTGTTTTTAAATGCCGTGAATTCGGCCACGGTCAGGCGCTTGATAATTGTGGATTTGGGGATCGGCGGGTGCACCACTGGGGCAGGATCAAATACGTGCGTCGTGGGGTTCCATATACCGTCAATGCTGGTTACGGTAGTCGCGCTCATGCCGGAAGGCAACGGACTGGCCACCACGTCACCGGTGCTGATTAGGGTGCCTGTCGCGGTATCGTAGATGGCGTAGGTCATGGCTGGTTGTCGCTAATGTTGAGGTACGGCGCATATCCGAGCGCCACTGGATCGGTTGTCAGCTCGGTGTTAAGTTCGGTCTGGGTCATATCGCGCTCACTACCATCGGCCCAGAAATAGACCGTTTGCTGTTGCGGTTGATTTCTGCTTCCATCCCAAGGATGGCTTGTTCCGCCTGTGCAGCTCTGTCATCCAGCGTATAAATAAGCGCTTGCTGAACACATCCCATCAAGTAATATTCTGGGTATCTGTCAATCAGCCAGTTGGTCAGATTCGTGGTGGATAGCGCTGGTATGGTTGCGTAATAGGCAATCTCTACCTCGCTGCCTGACGCGCTTGGGTTAATTTGTAGCTCGTTGGCGATGATGGTGTAATACTTGGACGGCCCCGATACTAGTCCCATGGCGTCAATCTTTTGCGGGGATGCGTATTCGAGCAAACTGACCTTGTTGCCGTTTATCTGTATATTGCGCAACTCGATAAAATCAGCGGGTAGCGGGACATATTCGGTGGTTGGTGTAGAGGTGCTGCGCTTCTGCATCTCGTTGGTGCGAAGCCTGCTATTGGCACGCGCCTCAAATAGATCAATGAACAAATCCAGTTGCGCAGATAGATCATCGCGATGCAGCCATGCGGCGATATTGTCTTTTAGTTCGGAATAATTCATCAGAAGTTTTTATCAAATGTTTTGAAAGCGGGATTGTCTTTCACCCATTGGCGTACTCTGGCCTGGTCGAACAGCCAGCCCTCACGCATCGCCTGTCCAACTACCGACATCGGCATAACGGCCATGCGTCTAAACTCTCCGTAGCGCTCGCCTTGCGTTTCGTGGCGCGCTTCTGCGGCATGGACCAGAATGTCATCGACGTTCTGTGCCGTGGTAAAGCGTTCGGCTTCTTCAGCCGTTTCGTAAAACGTCTGAACGCCGGTTGTCTGGTTCTCGTTGAGAATAATTTTGGACATAAAAAAAGGGACGGTTTCCCGTCCCTCCTTATAGTTAAACGACGATTAAGTCAGATCATGAAAGATCGGCCAACTTGCCAATGCCGCGCGGGTTGCGCACGACCAGGGTGAAATCGCTGATGATCTGACGGCCTTCTGCATCGCCCGTTTTCGCCAGTTCTTCTTCCTTGAAGCGGCGACCCATTTTCACTTCCAACATTTCAGGATCAATGAACAGAATGGTGCGGTTACGCATGAACTGGCTAGGCACCAGTGCAATATCTCCGAAGTCGGAGACATACACGTCAGCAGCGCCCAGGATCACGCCCTGCTTGCCCTTCATGGTGCTGAAGTTGTTGCGGGTAGAACCCAGCCCGGACAGCGCAGAGAAAGCCTGTTTCTGTGTTGGCCCCATCACACCCATCTTGTAGCGTGCGCCCTTGCCATAACCATCTGCCAGAACAGCCTTGACCAGAGCCTCAGACAATGCACGTTGGGTGCCGTCAGTAATGGCAGTAGTCGGTGCGCCAGCGGTAACAACGGCGGTAGCACCAGTTGAGCCATGACTAACCACATCCCATGCGAACGTTTCCAGAGAGGCGGACTTTCCAGCAACAGTAGTGGTCGCGGCGACGGCGACGTTATTCTGCGACAGCGCGCTTTCAATGTCGGTCTTAAGTTCGTTGCCCTGCTTGTAGGATTGATACTTGGTTTCCGTCGAGCGTCCGGCCTTGTTGACCATATCCAGCACGGACGCGATTTTGAAATCCTTGCGCGCGGTCTGTACATAATTGCCAAGGCGTGTGGTGGCGACAGGCGTTGCGTAAGTGGCATCGGCGCCTTCAACAATCGCGTTGTTGGGGTTGGCAGCGGCCAATACGTCAGTCTGCCATTCCTCAAACGTGGCGCTGATCTTGCCTTTACGCGCCATGGAATAAATCGGCGTGTCTTCTGCGGAGATGTTTTCGATGAAATCAGCCAGAGATTCGCGCAGGCCTTTGGCGGGGGTAGTGGTTTGATATGTAGCCATGAGTAGTGCTCCTAGAGTTGTGCGGCCTCGCGAATCCGCCCCTGCGATAGCAGTTTCTGGATTTTCTGAGCGCGCGATTGTTCCGATGATGTGGGCTTGCCAGTCGGTTTAACCGGCGGTTTTGCCCCCTGTACCTGTTTGTTTGTTTCTGGACGTTTTGCCACAAGGTCCTGATATTTCGACAGCTCCACCAAGCCAATCCACACCAGCGGGTCGAGCATCTGCTTCAACGTGTTGGTGTCCACCTGGATGCCGTATTTCTTGCCCAGTGTTTCGGCAGCCTGTACCGCCTTGCGGTCGGTGGCTTCGTCGTATGTCGGGATGGCACGCTTTACCGTGTCGATCACGCTTTGCAGCTTCTGCTGCTGCTCCTGCGCGGTGCGTTCGCCCATAAAGCGCTGGCGATTTTGCAGCTCAGCATTCAGCTGATATGCCTTCTCGCGCAGTCCGTCGCGGATTTCCTTGTGTTTGCTGTATGCGGCAATATCCGTCTCCGCAAGACTCGCCCAGTCCACATTTTCATACGCCTGCAACTCGTTCTGAGCCGAATGCAACTCCGCCAGATAGCCTATGTTTTCCTGCTGGAAAGCGGCTAGCTGCTTGGTGTCTTCGATCGATTGAGTGGCTGCACGGCGCATCTCTGCGGCCTCTTGGGTCTTGCGGGTATAGTCGGCTTCGAGTCGCTTCTGAATCTTGGTTACCTTTTCGGCGACCTCTTTCGGTAGCGTGACTTCTTCGCCGTCTATGGTCAGGGTTTCAGTTTCATCGGCTTCGGAGTTCTCGGCTTCCACTTCAGCGGGTTGATCCTCTTCGGACTCCGCTTCGGGTTCAGCTTCTGCTTGCTCGTCAGGCGCTACATCACCCTCTTCGGCTGCTGGCTCATCTTGCGATTCATCAGAATTCAGCCATGACTCAAACCGCTCATGTACATCTGCGGTTTCGTTGGTTGAGACTTCCGTTGCCGGTTGCATCTCTGGTGTTAGTTGTTCGTTCACAGTAAAAATCCTCTCTGTTGCATGAAATTAATCGGATGTTTTGCGTATTTTTGCTGGTTGCATGTCTTGCGTAACAACTGGATGTTGTCGTCTGTATTTGTGCCGCCAAGTGCAAGCGGCATGATGTGATAAAAAAACCGCCCGAAGGCGGCTTGTTAAGCCCGTTGTGGGCGAAATTATCTGTTCTTGCCCTCGACGACTGCGCTGAACGTGAACGATGGCGTTGTTCCCGAGATGGCGTATGAAATCCGCCCATACGTCCCGGAATTGGTTGGGATTTTGATCATTTGCACCCCGGCGGCAGTAATTGCCGCGCCAGCAGTGTGGTCGTAATACGTCACGCCATCCGGGCTGCTCTGATAGGTGACAGTCATGCTCGGGGTCGTACCCGATACCACAGTGACATTCAGGTAAATCGTCAGCTCATCTGAGTCTCCTGGCAGGGCGCCAAGATCGGCGGTCCCGGATGCGGTGTAAGCGGCGCTAGCCAGTGCTGTGAATACGGTTGTGGTCATGTTGTCGCCCTATTTAAATTTGCGCTTTGCTTTATCCAGCAATGATTCGCGCTCGATCTGTATTTTTGCCATCTTGCCGGTCTGCATCACGGTCTCGACGTTGCGCCGTACATCGGTGAGCAACTTGAGCATGAGTTTGAGTTCGTTGGCGCCTTCCTTGTCGCGGATCGGTGCCGACTCCCAGGCGCTGATAATGCCATCGCGCACAGCCTGCCAGGACTCGGCGTATATCTCGCTTTCCAGCACCTGACGTGCCTGTTCGCCGCGCTGTAATTCAGTCAGCAAGTCCAAATCAGCCCCCTAACAATGATGCGGCCGCTTGTCCAACCATCGTTCCGGTCTGAACCTGCTGGTCAAAACCAACCTTCTGCTTTTCAATGGCCAGCTTTTCGTGTTGCAACTGCTGGTCCTGTTGCGCCATCGCCATATCCGCCTTGATCTTCTCCATCTTGGGGTCTGGCTGCGGCGGCTTGGACGGAATATTGTCGGGGTGGGTAAAGAATTTCTCAGGGTCTTTGAACCCCAGCGCCTTGGTGTACTCGGACGCCATGTTAAACACGTTCACTGGCGTCACAATACCGGCCTGGAATGCCTCTTTCTGGAGCGTGCCGAGATTTATGATGCCGGTGGTCTGCTGCTGGCGGTTAATCGAACCCAGCCCGACACTGACGGTCATGTCGTTGCGCTTTTTCCAGTCGCGTGGGTCTACGCTGACCCATTTGTTACGCAGGCGCACCATGGCCGGTTTGTCCTGGTGCTTGCTGGTCAGTGCGTGGACGATACCAAACAGTTCTTTGACGCCGGTCTCGGCAAACGTCCTGGCTATCCACTCGATGCGCTGGTTGGCGGCGTTGTTGATAATGCTGATGCCGGTGGCGGTTTTGTTGAGGCTCCCAGCATCGGTGCCCATGTTGTACTTGGTAACGCCGGTGCGCGTCTCGCGGATGCCGTCTATCATCTCGATAGCAGCCATGACTGGCTGTCCTAGCATCTGATGCTCAAGAGGGATTATCGAACCTGCCGGGTTGCCCTCAGTGCGCACGATACCGCCAGGGCGGCTGGTCATCATGTCGTCTAGATTTACCGTGTCCGCGTTGACCGCATAGCGCCCGTTGTTAGCCAACACCACGTTGTCTATAAGACCGCGCGTGAGCATGGTTTTGAGTTCTTGCAGGTCGGTGACAACCTCCTCGATTGAGCGCCCGATATGCTCATGCGCAACAATGCGCGGCGTCACGCAGGCTATAGGCACAATGTCGGCTTTTTCGTTGGTCAGGATTTCACGCCCGACCAGGACCAGGTAGCGCAGCTCTGCAATGCCATCGCCGTCGTAGTCAACACGCATCCAGCGATAACGAACACGGACCACGCGGGAAGCGGGATCGCTGCTGTCGTATTTGTGATGGTCGAAAAAATGGCTAAAACGGTCACGATAGAGTAGCGAGGTCTCGTCGGTGTCATTGCCTACCGTGTCCGGGATGTCGTCGTCCACGTCATAGCCGTTCTCGCGCAGCTCAGAGATGGTCAGATAGGCGTCGAAACCGACAAAGGGCGCATCTTGCAATCTAACCCCGCGATGCCGTGCAGAGACGCGCGATAACTCAGGCGGGATATTACTGATCTTGACTTGCCCGGTAGTATTGGTGCGCGACAGTACGACATCAAACGCCATGACCGGCTGGCCCATCTCATCAACCGTGCCGGTATCTATGGGCGTTGCGCCTGTAATCTTGACGCCAGGGTCTTGGGTAAGCATCGTGACCTGGTCAATCATCAGTCCGCTGTAACGCTCCTCCTGAATGTCGTCTGTTGTCTCCCAGCAGGCATACACATAGCCGTTTTTCTGGATTAGTGCGTCGTCAAACCAGACGGAAAAAATCTCATAGATCGGGTTTTTGTCAACCACGATATGGTTGACGTAATCCGTCTCCTGCTCAGCTGCCGGCACATCCTCAGCCGAAAATGGGGAAAACGTCACCACGTCATCGCCAGCAAGGAATGTTTTCATTAACGCTGGCATGATCCAATCTACCGTATCGGCCACGTCGCGACTCACATACTGGCTGCGGTTAGGTATGTCGGAGGGTGCCAGCGTACCCACAGCGCGGCCATAGTAGTAATCCAGCGCGCGGTCCCGCTCTATATCCAGCGCGGAATCATCGGCAGCCTCCTCCTCCTGCTCGATAATGCCCAGCAGTACGGTGTCGTCCATTTTTTTCATATGACGCCTAATAATGGATAGTCCAGGGATTTGCCCCATTTGTTTAAGCTGGTTGTTGCAAAGCGCCGCATCATAATTGCGTAGCGTGTAGCACTCAGCAGGTCGTCGTATTCTTTAACCACTTTGCCATCCTTGCGGTGGTACATGCGGTATTCCTGAAACCAGTCGTTCAACCCTGCGAATACCTTGAATCGCCCCGTCTGCATCATGTCCAGCATGAGCATCAGCCCAGCCTCAACGCCATTACTGCCATCCGCAAAGGTGGCACGCTCCGGCAACATCTTTAGCCCCTGCTTGCGGTACAGCGTAGCTAATTGCTCGCCGCTACCTTTGTCGTGCTGAAGTCCATCATGCGGCCATGCCCATGGCAACCAATCGCCCCACGGCCTCAGTGCTGCGGCATGGATAACCGGCGTTGCCTCGCGTAATCGGTGAGCTTTAGTGACGTACACGGCATCTAGGTCGCGATCCCATGCGATGCAGACAGCCGCAGTCGGGTGATCCCAGCCAAAATCAATGCCTCCGATCTGCACCCAATGGCGTGGGATGTCGAAATGCTCGCAGGTAATTTGATCCTCAGGTACGGCGAATATGCGGCCCGACCCCATGACCGGAATACCTTTAGCCCGCGCCTCGCGCTCATGCGGCAGGTAGCTGGCTACAATCGCCTCGCGCTCCTCTGGCGTGTAGTGTCCAGCGTCGTCGATGGTCATGGTGACAACGGCGCGCGTCATTTTTTATTGCCGTCCAGAAAAAGCATTACAACGTCGCTCATGCCTAGCAGCGGAGTAAACGTCAGCATTGCAAACTGTCCGCGCTGGCCGTTATTGGTGCGAGTCAATCCCTCGCTGTAGATGTCGGACGGTGGCTCCTCGTCGAACCATATCCCGTCAACTGTCGGCCCCTGCCAGCGCTCACGGCCTTTCTCGTATGACTTGAACGCACAGATAGATGTACCGGCTTGCACGTCGCCACCGCCACCCCAGCGCACCTGTACGTTATCCAGCAGGTTGGGTGTCCCCATCGCTCTATCACGGCCCACGATGCAGGATTTTGGTATCCACCCAGTGCCCCATTGCTCCTCCAGCGCTGGCGGGCCTACCAGGATGCGCTGCGGGTTATCCCGTGTGCTGTCGCCAGTAACAGAGCCGCACCACAGCAGCGGGGCACGATCAAACGTTGCGCCCTCCCACCAGTCCGGGTATCTACCAGTGAGATGCATGGCCCACTCAGCGCCGCCGGCAACTGTTTTGCCCACCTGGTTGGCGGCCATCAGCAGCCGCTCGCTGGCCGTTTTTCCCAGCCCGTGGAACTCCCGCTGTTTGGCATACGGCGCATATCGCGCCAGCCGGTTAGTGGCTAGTCTGTTTGCCTGCTCCGCTGTCAGCCGCGCCAGTAGCTGCAATTGCAGCTCTGAGGGCATCGATGCCAGCGGAGAGGGTGTCGTCGTCGAGGTCATCTAGTCGGTTGGTTACATCGGCGCTCATGGAGATAGCCTTGCCGTAGCCGCGATCTAGCAGCTCTTTGGCCGCGGCGATCTGGGTTTTCTGGTCGTCGCTTTCCAAAGCCTCGGCCAGCACCTGGATACAGCGGTCCTTATGCTCTCGCGCAGCAGCGGCAATGCCCTTAGGTCGCCCGGATGGATTGCCGGATTGGCCGGGCTTGAACGGTTTGAGATTGTCGAGCGGATTAGCCATTGATCGGCCTCTGTATCCAGTGGAGATGTAAAAAAGCCGCGCGACCGGGAATTCCCAATCCAAACGCGGCAAAGGTTGGCATTGCAGCCAACGGAGGAGAACTGTCTATAGGATCGTTTATCCTGATAGATAATTACAATGCAAATACTTGTTGCATTATTTTATGCAACGATTATACTGGAATCACTGGAGCAACAAACCCAGCCAACTAGATTAGGAGAACGAAATGTACGAAATCAGAATGAATCAGAATCCTAATACAAACGCGATTGACGGCTATTCGATAATCTCATGGTCAAAAATTGACATCAATGATGATTCGCTGTCACGCAGAAATACCCTGTTTACGTTCCCTGACAGAAAATCAGCAGAGAAAAAATTAACTAATCTGGCACACCGGCATGGGCTGACGATTGAGCTGCTAAACGGCGCAAAGTGGCGTGCAAAATGAGCCGCCCAAAACTATCCGCCCCATCGCCCATCCCCGCAGCACTGGCGGATGTGGCGGCAGGTATGAACCAGAGCGATGCGGCCAGCAAATACGGTGTGCACCGCTCATCTATCAGCCGCGCAATCAAACTGAGGGATGCTCCAAAATGCCCATGCTGCGGTAGCAAAATAAAAGCCCCGGCATAGGCTAGGGCTTTGTGTGGTAATAGGTGCGCGGTGTTTCTGTATCTGCGACTCACCTATTCGGCTCGCCACTTACCTTGCAAGGTATCCGCTAGTATCGGCGCGGAATAAATGGCGATGCGAATAGATGCATATCTGGCTACGATGCCATGAACGGTACGTGCGCTTTTAATCACACCCCGCGCTCTCTCGCTTGCGTAATCAAGCTCTATGCAAATTGAGGGCGAACGCTCCCCCCATGCTCATGACAATACACTATCTGTTTACATTGTGCAAGTTATTTATCGCAATTCTCCGCGCCGCCTGTTCGAGCCATTCCCGCAGTGTGTGATTGCTGATACCCATGACCGCAGGCCTGCCAAAATACCAGCACGTTACCGCCTTCTTGAGTTGGATCGGCAAAGCGAGTACCAGCTTTTCAACCAGTTCCGCATCCTTCTGGTCTACAGGAATAGACATCTCGTGCATTTCTATCCACACGTCGCCAGATTCGGGTAGGTAATCTCCGCAAATTGCCGCTTTGCCAGGGTAATAATGATTGCGCACCTCGGCCATTTCGCCACGCCTTCCCCATCGCGCCCAATTGTCGAGCCTATCTAGGCCGAGTTTTGTATCGCCGGTTACGCTCATTCAATTTCCCCCTAGTAAACCCTCAATCCACTGTATCGCCTGCCCTGATTTGATATGCGTACTCGTCACCTTCAATATCCGCCAGCCATCCAGCATTGCGAGTGCATATTTTTCACAATCAGAATCCACCCCTTTACCCCTCGAATGACGGCCATTTACCCAGTGAGCTCCATCGCACTCGACGGCAAACATTTTCTGCGGCCAGCAGAAATCGAAACGGAACCGGCGCGTAGGATGAAATTTGAATTCGCGCTCCGGCTCGGGCAGCTTGATTGCGCGGATCTGTAGGGCCAGTGCTGATTCGAGTTCGCTCATTTGTTCCACGCCTCCTTGACCGCCGCTTCCAACATATCCGCGCCCTCATCCCCACGCTTGCGCCTGACGCCATCCAGATAAGCCCGGCGCGCTTCCCTGCCGCCCAATCCGATCACGTAGCGCACCTCGCAAGCCATACGGAATTCCTCGCTATCGGTTCCCGGCTCATAAACCATTGATGCGCACCCTGACTCCATTGGCAGGAATAGCAGGCATATCAGTCCAGTTGGTGAGCCTTGTGATTGTTGGCAGGCTTGGCATGTCATGGCTTCATCCTGAACATCTTGTGTAGTACATCCACCATGTCATCATCGGAAGGGTACGGCTTAGCCGATACCGGCTTAGGCTTCCAGCACTTGGCGCAGATAACCACCATGCCCTTGCGCGTCTTGCTGCCCGCGATTAAATCAGCGCAGAGCTTGCCGCAATGGGCACAGTAGAGTTTGCTGGTGCTCATTTGCTGACCTCATCCATAACATTGACCGGATAAAATATTTTGTATTCTGTGAACCAGTTTCCTTCGTAATAATTCCGAATCTCGAACGATCCGCCCGCTTCCGATACAGCAGCGCACTCAGCGATTAGCGGCGCATTAAATTCAACACGATTCATTAGCACGTTGCTTTTTCGGATTATTTCTGTAGTCATTTCAGCACCCCACCCTTAACCAAAATTACCAAACTCCTCTCGAACGCCAGTTGAAACGCATCGCGCTTGTCTTCCCGGTCGGCTGGTCCGCTGTACCAGGCATGGCAGGCCGAACAGCCGTATGCGCCGAACACGTCATGCGCCTTGATGCCCGTGCCTTTGCCGTGGCGTAGCTGGTCGCTGTGTACCCATACCACCGTCGCGCTATCGTGATTGCAAACGCCGGGAATGTTGAACTGGCACTCTCTGCCGTTGGCGCTTTCGCGTATGCGTTTGTTGATGTAGTTCATGCGGCTAACCTCAAGTCGATATTTTTCTCGGCGCAAAACCAGTGCAGAAATTCCAGCCAATCAGAAAATTCCTTTTTGTTCATTTTGCTTGTGCGCGCTCCAAGCATTACCACCCCGCCACTTACTCCCTGCGCTAGCCGGATTGAGTCGCCCTTGAAAGCTACTGTCAAAATGTCCTTGAACTCGTCCGGCGTTAGACATTCCATCTTGCCATTTACCGGCCACTGCAATTGCTCAGATATAGCTTGCAGGATCGGCCATTGCGCTGCGTTCTGATCCAAGGTGCGGCTGGCCTCCGCTATCGTCACAATCATGCCCCCAGGTGCTTCCTGGACAGCTTGGGCGGCACGTCTGCGCGCTTCGGAATGGACTAGTCGGTAAACTTGCTTAGTCACAGCCCAGCCTCCAAGATCGTGCACCCACGCGGTCTGCTCTTGCTAGTCTGCGCTGGGTAGGATTTCTTGGGCGTATCGGCCATCCGGTGCACAATCCGATTTCCCTTGATAACCGTCTCGTTGCGGCGTGGCGAGCGGTTGTTCATGTCCGCCTGCTCTGCGGTCATCGTTGTTGTTACCAGCGCCTGCCATGTGGCTATCGTGCCGGGGATGCGCTTTACTTCGCACAGGTGCGCCATCATCTCCAGCCGGTAGTTGATATTCGAGCCTTTGCACATCCCCAAAGCGACGCGTATTTCGGTGTGAGTCATGGGTCCGTGTTCGTTCAGGAGGTCTAGGACGATCTGGCGGTTTTTTTCTGCGATGATGAATTTTTGCGCGATCATGCTTCTACTCCCAATGCTTCCCGTGCGAGTTCCAGCGATCTGTGCGGGTAATTTTGCGGGTTGGCGATAATGCGTTTCGCCCAAGCCTTGTAATCGGTCTTGCCTTCTCCCAACGTTACGTTCAGGCTTTTAACGCGCTGTTCTGCCTCTTCACGGCTGATCGACTGCTTGCCAGGTGCGGGTAGCTGTGCGCGATATGGCGGTATTTCGTCATGCTTGGCGTTGGTGATTGCTTGCGCCCATCGTGTCTTGATCTGTTCCCATCCGTGGGCGTTCAGGTCAAACCAGCCGATTGCGACAGCGGCCCAGTACACCTCTGGCCGGCTCCAATGGTCTTTCTGCTCGCCCTGCAATCGGATGCGCATCTGCTCGCATGCTTCTGCCCACTCAGCGCGTCCGTCGAGGACTGGCCGGCACAGCGTTAGAAACTCGGGCAAGGTAGGTGGAAATTTCAGCGTCTTGCAGGCTTCCAGCCCTTTGCGCAGTTCTTCGCCAGTGAACCCGGCGAGGTCTTCTGCCCAATCGTTTTTAACCTGATTGCGCGGCAAAGCGCCGTAGCGGTCAGCCCATAACGATCCATAGCGCGATTCCATTTTTAGGAATATTTTTTCTATCCACGAATCCGGTATTCTGTCAGGCAATCTGCTCTGATTCGCTGGTGATATCTCTGATAGGTTGCTCATATTTCCTCCGGGCTTCTGCCGCTTCTGCGGCGTATCTTTCACGGTTTGATTGTTTGCTGAACTGGTTCGGAGGTGCGTTCTGTTTTGGCATTTCCTGCCTGCGTACCCAATTGCGCCATGTTGCCGGCCAGTCGGCTTTTTTACCCTTCACCCCGGGTGCCGCTATCCAGTAATCTCGAAATACGTCTGCAACGGATTCGACTTGTAGGTCTGGGCGTTCTTTTTTGCAGAACTCAATATCGGATTCAGATGGCTTCCAGTCAGCAGGCAATCGCGTAGCGAGTGCACAAGGTTTATTACTGTCTTTTGGTATGTCTTTTGGAATGTCTTTATGTGTGTGCTGTTTTGGCACAGGTGGTGTAGCTGTTTCAGCATCGGTCTGTTGGCTGTTTTGGCACGGGTGCTGTTTTGGCACGGGTGCTGTTTTGGCATCGGTTGCCTGTGCTGTTTCAGCATCGGTTGACCATTTTTTATAATGCTTATTAAGAGACAATTCTGGTACGATTTGACCGTGCGAAAACCGACCATTTTCGGATTTGATCAGCACACCCATATCCACAAGTTCAGAGACGGCTTTAGAAGCATGTGAACGGTCTATGTTGGTCATTCCAGCTATTTGCCAGATGGAAAGCGCATCAGACTTTTTGTTATAACCGTAGGTCATACGGATAACGGCCAGCACAACCGCATACTGGCGTTTGCTGAAATCAAACTGGACGATGGCATCAAGTAGCTCATTTGCTATCCTGGTGAACCCGTCTTCTGTTTGCGGATTGCTCACTTACTCCGGCGCTCCCATCACCCACACCACCAGCGACAGCGCCACAAAAGCCCCAAGCTCCATAAGCCAGTTGATAAAATCGGTAATCAAGCTGCCTCCTTAAATTCTGTAAGCACTACATAATCAAGATCGGACACAAGGTCATCAATTGAAATTTCTTCGTTATAAATTCCACAAAAATACTGAGGGATATCAAGTAAAGTTTTTGAGAATTTCGATCCGTCAACTGGAAGCGTCTTAAATTGACCATTGATAAAAAACACAGCCCTGTCACCGCGTTTTGCGTCAAATATGATTTTTTTTGCTGCGACAACTGTATTAATCATTGCTCATTCTCCTTGTGATAGGTCATCCAATAGGTGGGCGCGAGGTGGCACCGCATCCTGTCCATTTCCGCCCCCTGGTACTCGATAAAATCCTGCTGGATGCGGTTGTCTTCCTGAATCACGTAGATGGTGATTAGGGCTATGGCTAGCAGGGCCAATAAAACGATTACCACAATGAGCATGGGTTCCTCCTATGAAGTAACGCCGACAAGCATCCGGCGCAATGCGGCTTCTATGGCGGCTCGTTCTACCCGCTCTTTTTCTAACAATTCCTGTGTTTCGCGCAGCTTCTGTTCAGTCTCAGTTTCGCGCTTTCGCGGGCTGTACAAGTCATATCCGCGCTGGTGCAGCATCCAAAGCAATGGCGCGTCGTTGCCGCACGTGTCCATCATCTTTTTCAGCTTAGGCCATAGAATCCCTTCGGTGCCAGATTGCCAACGGGAGAATTGCGCTTTATCCACTTCAAGCTCTTGCTGGAGCGTCTTGTCGAGCGCGTCACCACCCAACTCAGCACACATCTCCATAGCCGCGCCTAACGTCTGCTTGCGGCTGATTTCGTCAGGCCTGACGGGCATTTGCAGCGGGATTTGGTTAGGCATCGCAACACCTCCCAACAAGGTTGTGTGGAGTTGAGAACCTAGAAAACGGTAAATTTTTTTGCATGGTTAGGAAGTGACTTTTGATTTTTTAAACAAGTCAGGGCGCAGTAGCCTGATGTACATAAGGCGTGAATCAGGAATTCCATTTATGCGCCATTGGCTGACCGCGCCGGTCGTTAGGTTAAACAGCTTGGATACGGCACCTGTGCCGCCCAAAGCGTCGATTAGTTGAGAGTGTTCGGATGTGGTTGTCTCATTCATAATTCATATCTTAGCGCACTAAGAATCTCAAAGCAAGCGGTCTTAACGCACTAACACAATTATTTTTTAGAATGCGAAGATGAGTACTAGATTCCGAAATATTTCTTAGTTTGCTAAAATAGTTGTTGCTTTTGTTTCTTAGTATGCTAAGATTACATCACTCGCACAGCAACAGCGACAAGCAAACCCGGCAAAACCCGCGACGCGGGCATGGTACTGAAAGCAGCGGATCGGCTAACACAGGATGCCATATGCGGACAGATGATCAACTACCGGATGAAGTGCGATGAATGGATTGCTTTGTCGATAGGCGGCGTGAGATGGCGCGGCACGGATGCAGGTTGGCTGCATCGCTTCTTCTGAGGCTATTCGCTTGAGGTTGGCGAGCTCTGCGACGGCAACTAGCCATACACAGCGGAGATAGTTAGGAGCCTTGCCAGTTCGAGTCTGGCTCTATCGACAAAGCAATTCAGTTAGTGCGACATATTGAGGAGATGGAAAGATGGAAGCATTACAAAAAGAACTTGCTGAAATGCTGGACAAGCGCGACCGGATTAGAGCCAAGCAGATAGAGCGCATGACGGTGGGCAGCGCAACACGCGCCCGGACGACCACTAGTAACGCAGATGCCAGCCGCGTAAACGATAGGATCGTGTGGCTGCGTGAAGAAATCGCTCGATTTGGCGCTTAACCGGGGTGTGAATTTTGAGGAGAACGAGATGAATATCCAGATCAAGAACAGATTCAGCGGTGAGGTTATTTTTGAGCAAGACATTGAGGACAACACAGTTAAGGCTACGCTGCTGGAGGCGATTAACAGCGGTGCCTACCTGAGCGGTGCCGACCTGAGCGGTGCCAACCTGAGCGATGCCAACCTGAGCGGTGCCGACCTGAGCGATGCCGACCTGAGCGATGCCAACCTGAGCGGTGCCTACCTGAGCGGTGCCTACCTGAGCGGTGCCGACCTGAGCGGTGCCAACCTGAGCGATGCCAACCTGAGCGATGCCAACCTGAGCGGTGCCGACCTGAGCGGTGCCGACCTGACGCCGATTAGGGACGATATATGGGCAGTTCTGTCATCAGCGCCAAAAGAAGTTCCTGGATTGATTGATGCACTAAAAAATGGCCGCGTAGATGGCTCAACTTATCAAGGCGAGTGCGCGTGCCTTGTTGGAACGATTGCAAAAATACGACATGTAGATCATTCAAATATTGACGGATTGATACCAAATTCAAACCGTCCTGCCGAGCGTTTTTTCTTGGGAATTTCAACTGGCGATAAACCAGAAACCAATCAATTTTCAGCGTTGGCAGTTGAATGGTGCGAGGAATGGCTGGAGCGAATGAAAGCGGCATTTTTCGAGGTGCAATCATGAGCATAGCCGAAGCCTGCGCGCGCCACTATGAGGACCAACAAAACGCCGCTGACCGTATGGATGCCGAGATACAAGCCCGCGTCCCTGACCAGCGCAAGCTGATTGCCGCCGATGCAGATACGTGGATATTCAGGCATATCGAGGATGCAAATACCGAGCTGGCGAAGTTTTACCGGGCGGCAATGAAGCCGGATATGGACTCCGGCGAATTGGCAATGATTGTGCGCGGGCTGGTCGATGACGCGATTCTCGCAGCGCTGGAATGGGAGATGTCATGAACGCACAACTGCAAACCATCATCGACGAAATCCAGGGTATGCGCGCCGATCTGGACGATCTGGAAGTTAAGCTGGCGCGTAACGACCTGTTGCGCCAGAACATACCGCTCAATGATGATTATGCCGAGATTGAACAGAGCGCGTGGCTGGACGGAGGGTTCCCTAAATGAGCATAGAAAACCGTACCGAGCGCAAATACACGGCCACGCGCCAGATAGCCACAGTGGCAAAACTGATGGCAATGCAACTTAATCCTGGCATACCGGCGCACAAAGAACTGCTGGACGCGCTGGAACGCGCACTTTATCGACTGAGAACGGAGTTGGTTAAATGAAAACGACTGAGCGAGACCCCGAATCGCTCCCCTGGTTCTACATCCCGGTTTCTGCGATTGGATTCGCTGCGGTGATTTGGATGATTGCGGGGTGGCTGTCATGAACGTTACGCCCTACCTGCGCCCCGAGATAGCCGCCCAATTGCCGCCGCATCAAGGCGTAGAACTGAGCAAAGATGGAGTGCTGATGGTCGTGTTGCCTAGCGGCTACAGAGCGCCAATAACTGATTTAGTGAGGATTGAGAAATGAGCCTAAATATCCATCAACGCATAAACGAAGTCCGCAAGAAGATTGATTACATCAAAAAGGATAAGTCCGTCCAGAATTACAAGGCGGTGACACATGACCAAGTTACAGCAATGGTGCGCGATCATCTCGTTGCGCATGGCGTAGTGATTTACCCGAATCTGGTTAGCTCTGTGACGATTGCAACGGGCGAAACTACCGGCAAAGGCACGCCGATTATACGCGTTGAGGCAGTTTACGAATTCACCTTCGTAAATATCGAGGATGGCAACGACAAGTTCACCGCCAGCGTTTCAGCGCATGCCAATGACCAAGGCGACAAAGCCCCCGGTAAAGCCCTGAGCTATGCCAAGAAAGCCGTAATCCTCAAGGTGTTTGAAATCGAGACCGGGGAGGATGACGAAAGCCGCTACGAAACCATTCCGGCAGGTTTGACCGATAGCGAGATAGCCGACCATATCGCGGCGATTGAATCAGCAGCAGATACCGACGCTCTCAAGTCCGCATATCTTGCAGCGCAAAAGTCCGCACAAGACGCAAAGGATAACGCGGCATTCAAGAAATTCAAGGACGTTACCAATGCGGCCAAGGCGAAGTTTACCAAGGAGGCAGCATGATCTTGCAAGGCTCGCCTGAATGGTTGCAAAGCCGCGTCGGAATGATTACCGCGTCTCGCATTGCTGACGTGATTGCTAAGACTAAAACTGGCGAATCGACCAGCCGCGCAAACTATCGCGCACAGCTTGTGGCCGAACGGATGACCGGTCAAGCGCAGGAATCGTTTTGCAATGACGCAATGCGCCACGGCATAGAGCAGGAACCATACGCCAGAATCGCCTATGAGCTTGATAAGGGCTTAATGGTTGACGAGGTGGCGATGGTAAAGCACCCGAGGATTGAACGCGCTGGAGCTAGCCCAGATGGCTTAGTTGGCGCTCTCGGTCTAGTCGAGATCAAGTGCCCGAACACGGCGACGCATATCGGCTATCTGCTGGATGACAAACCTCCTGCAAAGTATGTTCCGCAAATGGCGTGGCAGCTTTTATGCACTGGCCGCGTCTGGTGTGATTTTGTCAGCTTTTCCCCATTGATGCCATTGCCACATCAATTGTTCGTCGTCAGATATATTCCTGAACCTGAATATTTAACCATGCTTGAGATTGAGGTTATTAAATTCGACAACGAAGTAGAGGGTTTAATTCAACGGATCGAGGATAGGAAGCATGGTTAGCGCAACGAATATTGCAGGTTATCGTTTTGGAAGATTAATAGCGATAAAGCGAGTTGGTACAAGCGCCAGGCGCAGAGCGCTTTGGAAGTGTATTTGTGATTGCGGTACAGAAACAATATGCATTAGTGGAAACCTGATTAGTGGAACCACAAAATCATGCGGGTGTTTCAAGGCGGACAGAACGAAAGAAGTAAAATTTATCCATGGGCAGAATTCTAGCAACCCAACTTATGGCACGTGGTCGGCTATGCGTGGGCGATGTAATAACCCAAACAATCCAAAATATCCATTGTACGGAGCAAGAGGAATTACGGTGTGCGAACGATGGAATGTTTTTCTAAATTTCCTAGAAGATATGGGTGATAGGCCACCCGGAAAAACCATCGATAGGATAAATAATGATGGAAATTATGATCCTGATAATTGCAGATGGGCAACACCAAAAGAACAAAGAGCAAACCAAGGAAGAAATTTACCTATTAACCATAAGGAATCGCAATGAACGTATTCAGCTTCACAGCACGCATCGGCAAGGATTGTGAAACACGCTTCACACAGGCAGGCGACGCAATCACCAATTTTACCGCTGCCGTTGACTCAGGCTATGGCGACAAGAAAGTGACTACCTGGGTCAATTGTGCGATGTGGGGCAAGCGCGGAGAAGCGGTAGCGCCATACCTGCTCAAGGGTACACAGATAGCCGTGTCTGGAGAACTGACTAACCGGGAATATACCGACAAAGACGGCAACAAGCGGTACTCACTGGATGTGCGCGTGAATGATTTAACGTTGATCGGCGGTAAGCCAGAAGGATCTGCCCCACGTGAGCAGCCAGCGCGCCAGCCTGCAAATTCTGGCGGAGGTACAAAGAACGGATTTGATGAGATGGAAGACGATATTCCGTTCTGAGGAAATAAGGACAATCGCCATGACCAAACGTAAGCATAACGTTGGAATTGAGCCGCCCGAAGGGTCGGCTCGAATGACGGGTTAGGCCGCTGTTTCCGAAGCGAGAGGAGCTGAGCATGCAATGCACTGAAATTGAACGGCCCAAAGCGCGCAAGCCGCACCGCTGCATGAGTTGCGGAGAAGGAATCGCGGTTGGCGAGACATACGCGCGCTGGCGCTGCTATGACGGCGGCGACGCCAGCACGAACAAGATGCACCAGGAGTGCTTGGAGATGCACCAAGCCGAAGCCCTGCGCTACGGCGACAGAGAGTGGGAATATTCGCCCTACTCGCACGATCGGCCAAAGCCCAAGGACCGGCCATGCACCTGCCACCCGGAAGATAGCCCGCCGCAGCCGTGCGCGAAACACTACGCGCTGAGCGCGAACTGCGGTGGCTGTTTCGTGCGGCCTAACGTAGAGTTAACCGGGCCGCTTTAGCGGCTCCGAGTTGAACGCCGGGTTGGGCGATCTTTCTGTATAAAGAGGAAACGAAATGGAAAACATTTTGGTAGACAAAGAAAAGCTGATACGGGCAATAGTCGGCAACACCGATGCGAACGAGCAGGATGCCAGAGCTATTGTGCACACAGCCAGACCTTTATGCTCGCATCCGAGTTGGAGTGCGCTGAATGCTGATTTGTACAAATGCGATTTGTGCGGTGCAGAGGGGCGAGAATTGAGATACCTGGCAGTGACGCCCAACGTAGAGCTAACCGGACTTGCGCCCGCACAGGAGCAACGAATGACCACCAAACCTACCGGCGCAAGTCCGGTTGAGCGCCCTGGTAGGCCGCGCGGGCTGGATACCGTGATGCTGACCGACAGCCCACGGGTGCGCGATGGCCTTTCGGACATGCTGACCGCCGCGATTGGAGAGCACGGCTACAACCTGGGTCATGTTGGCGTGCAACTGGCGCTGCTTGTGATCGAGGCCGCGAAACGCGCGGAAGACCGCGAAGACTGGTTCCCGCGCGGGAAGTGGGCCACGGTGCAAGCGATGCAGGAACGCGCTGAGCGCGAACTGCGGTGGCTGTTCCGTGGGGCATAACGCATAAGGTAACGCGCCGCGCTTCAGCGCGGTCGCTGTTGACCGCCGTGTTAGCGGGCTGGTTGAACAAAGTGAGGAACTAAATGGCTGAAAAAGTGGTGATTGGAAACGCGGAATTGTGGCACGGCGATTGCCTTGAGGTGCTTGCTGCGCTGCCAGCCGTTGATGCCGTGATAACCGACCCGCCATTTAACGCTGGCAAGGCGATAGCCAACGACAACCTTGACCAGAAGGAATGGCGGGCGTTTTGCAACCGGCTGGCTCTTGCACTGTGGGCAAATGGAGCGCCCAACGTGCTTGTGGAAACAGGGAAAGACGACGCGACCATGCGGCAAGAGCTTGAACGGTGGCTGCCTTACCGATACGCGGTGATGCTGAACTACACGAACAGCATGAGAAACGGCGCGATAGGGTTTGCGAACTTTGGCTTGGTGTACTGGTTTGGCGATGGGAAGTGCCACGAACGATACATGGACAGGATTGATGCCCCGCTGATAAGCACCAAGGACGAATTTAGCCACCCAACGCCGAAGATGGTGCCGCACTATGCGCGGCTTGTGGCGATGTTTAGCCCGCCTGGTGGCACTGTGCTTGACCCGTTTGCTGGAAGCGGAACAACTGGCGTCGCTGCGGTGCAAAGCGGTCGGCGGTTTATCGGGATAGAGCTGGCGCGTGAGCATTTTGATACAGCCTGCGAACGCATAGCACGCGCCCAGGCACAGGAGCGGTTGTTTGCATGAAGCCCGCTAACGCATAAGGTAACGCGCCGCGCTTCAGCGCGGTCGCTGTTGACCGCCGTGTTATGCGGCTTTTTCGATGAGGAGTAGGACATGAAAGCAAGCGAGATGCTGCAAGAGGATGACTTGGCGTGGTTGATCCGTTTCAAGGAAACCGCAGAGGACGACAACAGCTACGACACTCCGAAGCCAACGCTGAAACGCCTGATTGATCTTGGTGTGGTGCGCTCGCTCGGTTTTGGACGCTGCGCCACAACCTCGTTCGGAGATTGGCTTGTAGAGCAGCACTTCGAACAATCGCCGACGCTTCCGCTGAGAACCGAGGCTGACTGGCTGACGCATAACGTAGAGTTAACTCGGCTCCCGTAGGGAGTCCGGTTGAATGATTTGTTGGGCACTGGCCCGAATAGGAGAAGAAAGTGCGAATTAACGTTTACAGCCAAGAATTGACCAGCGAAGTGATTGTGGTGGCGAAAGAAAGCAACACTGGCGTTAGCCGCGTCTGAGTTGAAGCGATTGTTAGGTTGCTGGAGGTAAAAATGAACTGCGGACAATGCAAGCATTTTGTGCCATGTGGCTATAAGAACTGGGGAGAGTGTTCTGCGCCATTTCCAGCTTGGCTGGAAAGCGACGAAGGCGGAACGAATCAGGTTTGGGTGCTTGACGGGCATCCGAATAACTATGCTGAAAAGTGCGAAATGTTTGAGCAACCTAACGCTGAGTGAAGGGGCCGGCTGAAAGCCGGTCCCGCTTGCACGCCGTGTTATGCGGCGGATTTTAGGAACGGGACTATGGAAACCGATGTGATGTTCAGCCAGGCCACGGACATTTGGGGAACACCCCAATGGCTGTTCGATGCGCTGGATAAGGAATTTGGCTTCACGCTCGACCCATGCAGCGACGGGACAAACGCGAAGTGCGAGAAGTTCTACAGCATCCACGACAGCGGGCTGCTGAAGAATTGGGGAACGGAAACGGTTTTCATGAACCCGCCCTACAGCCAATGCGAGGAATGGATGCGCAAGGCATACGGGGCCGCGCAGGAAGGCGCGACGGTGGTTTGTTTGGTGCCTTCGCGCACAGACACGGAATGGTGGCACCGCTACGCCATGAAGGGTGAAATTCGGCTACTGAAGGGGCGGCTGAAATTTGGAGACGCCACCAACAGCGCACCATTCCCAAGCGCGGTGATTGTGTTCAGGCCGCGAGAGTTTCAACTTGTGGCATGGGATGCCAGAGCCGCATAACGAACCAGCTAAGGGGCGCGCCGAAAGCGCGTCCAGAGACTGAAAGGAGCGACCTTGAGCGACTTGTTAGGACTACATTGCAAGCGGAGTAATTCAATGATTAGCGGAACTTCTACGCAAGAATTGTATGTCGGCCCATATCGAATAACGCCTTTTGGAGATGATGGCGATTTTTGGATTGAACACGAAAGCAGTGAAGGAATGCAGATTTTCAAAGTTAATTTTGAACGGCTGATTGATGAGTTCTACAAGGCCGAGTTCTAACGCCTGAATTCACAGGCGGGCGGGCTTTATCGCCCGTCCGGTGGAATGACGTGTTAGCCGCGACACGCTGAAAACGCGGCACAACTGAAAGGAACAGCATGGAACTGCAACCACACCAACAGCGCGTAGTTGATGAGAAGACCGAACTG